>NZ_JAIWOI010000093.1 GCF_020217005.1 Rheinheimera sp.
GCGGCCAAATCAGTAAATCAGCTGTCACCGCTGGCGCTTTAGTCAGTGCCAATCAAGCTACCGCTTTAGCTACAGTGACTTCGCTCGATCCTATTTATGTCGACCTGACTCAATCAAGTAACGAGTTACTGCAGCTGAAAAAGGCGCTGGCCTCAGGTGCTTTAGGTTCAGACGACGCTATCCAGACTGTGGTTGAATTAACCATGGAAGATGGCAGCGTCTATCCACACAAAGGTACCCTGCAGTTTTCTGAAGTGACAGTGGATCCTGGCACGGGTTCCGTCACGTTAAGAGCCCAATTTCCTAACCCGGAAAAGTTATTACTGCCAGGTATGTATGTGCGTGCTGAAGTAGTAGAAGGGGTTAAAGCCAAGGCTATTCTGGCACCACAACGTGGTATTAGCCGTAACAGTAAAGGTGAGGCCACAGCTATGGTGGTGAGCAAAGAAGGCAAAGTAGAAGCCCGTATTTTACAAGCCGACCGCACTATAGGCTCAGACTGGCTGATCAGCAGCGGCCTAAATGCCGGTGATCAACTCATTGTTGAAGGCTTACAAAAAATACGTCCTGGTGCGCCGGTACAGGCGATACCAGCCGAAGCCGCTGCCCAAGCCAAATCTCAGTAAAGCCAACGGAGAATTCTGATGTCACGATTTTTTATCGACAGGCCGATCTTTGCCTGGGTGTTGGCGATAGTGGTGATGCTGGCAGGTATCCTGGCCATTAACACATTGCCAATAGCTCAATACCCATCGATAGCACCGCCAGCTATCAGTGTCAGCGCCAGCTACCCAGGTGCTTCAGCCCGGACTCTGGAAGATACGGTCACTCAAGTGATAGAACAAAAGATGAAAGGTCTGGATGGTCTGATGTATATGTCATCCACGTCTGAATCTAATGGTTCTGTCACCTTAACCTTAACTTTTAGTGCTGATACTAACCCGGATATAGCCCAGGTTCAGGTGCAAAATAAACTGGCGCTTGCCACTCCACTATTACCTCAGGAAGTGCAACGTCAGGGTGTGTCTGTAGCCAAATCAGCACGTAATTTCCTGTTAGTTGCAGGTTTTGTTTCAGAAGATGGCAGCATGAGCAATATCGACATAGGTGACTATGTTGCATCGAACGTGCAGGACATTATTTCCCGCGTGGATGGGGTAGGCGAAGTGCAGTTGTTTGGTTCTCAGTACGCCATGCGTATCTGGTTAGATCCGGCAAAATTACATAATTATAAACTGACCACTGCTGATATCAGCGCTGCCATAAGTGCACAGAATGCTCAGGTATCTGCAGGTCAATTGGGTGGTATGCCAGCTGTAGAAGGCCAGCAACTGAATGCCACAGTCACAGCACAAAGCCGGCTACAAACTGCTGAGCAATTCCGTGCAATTCTGGTCAAAACCAACAGCGACGGTTCTGTGGTGCGTTTAGGCGACGTGGCAAAAGTTGAACTGGGTGGCGAAAACTATGGTGTGGTCGCCCGCTTTAATGGTAAACCTGCTTCAGGTGTGGGTATCAAACTGGCCAGTGGTGCCAATGCGCTGGAAACAGCAGCAGGTGTAAAAAAGGCGTTGGCTGATTTAGAGCCCTTTTTCCCTGCTGGCTTAAAAGCTGTAGTACCTTACGACACTACACCTTTTGTCTCCTTGTCGATCGAAAAAGTAGTACATACTCTTATTGAAGCCGTGGTCCTTGTATTTTTTGTGATGTATTTGTTCCTGCAAAACTTCCGCGCTACGTTAATTCCGACTATAGCTGTGCCCGTGGTGTTACTCGGTACCTTCGCTATTTTGTCAGCCTTTGGTTACTCCATTAATACTCTGACTATGTTTGCTATGGTGCTGGCGATAGGTTTGCTGGTCGATGACGCCATAGTTGTGGTCGAAAACGTTGAGCGGGTGATGACCGAAGAGGGGCTGTCGGCATTGGAGGCTACCCGTAAGTCGATGGACGAAATCAAAGGTGCGCTGGTGGGTATAGCCATGGTGCTGTCTGCTGTTTTTGTGCCTATGGCATTCTTCGGTGGTTCGACCGGCGTTATTTACCGTCAGTTTTCTATCACGCTGGTGTCCGCTATGGCTCTGTCGGTGTTGGTGGCTTTAATTCTGACGCCAGCTTTATGCGCCACTTTGTTAAAACCAAGTCATGTGCATGATGACAGTACTCTTTTAGGTAAGTTTTTCTCTGGTTTTAACCGTGGTTTTGATAACACCAACAAAGGTACACAAAACTTTGTCAGCCGCATGATTAAACAAAGCAAACGCTATCTATTAGGTTATGCCCTGATAGTTGGCGGTATGGTATTTATTTTCAGCCAGTTGCCTTCAGCATTTTTACCTGATGAAGATCAAGGCATTATGTTTAATCAGGTGGTATTGCCTGCAGGTTCAACCACTGAACAAACCCTGAAAGTAGTAGAGAAAATGGAAAACCATTTCCTGCAAGACCAAAGCGAAGCAGTGAAGTCTATATTCACAGTGACGGGCTTTAGTTTCGCAGGTTCAGGTCAGAATGCGGCCTTAGGTTTTGTGAATTTAAAGCACTGGGACGAACGTCAGCGCCCTGACTTATCTGTAGGCGCAGTCGCAGGCAAAGCCATGGGCTATTTCTCCACCATCAAAGAAGCTTTTGTCTTTGCTTTCCCACCCCCTGCAGTAGTAGAGCTGGGCACAGCCAACGGCTTTAATCTGCATTTACAGGACAGAGCTGGTTTAGGTCACGACCAGTTATTAGCGGCCCGTAATCAATTATTAGGTATGGCAAGCCAAAGCCCGGTATTGGCCGGAGTGCGCCCTAATGGCCAGGAAGATATGCCAGAGCTGAAATTGGATATAGACCTGGCCAAAGCTGAAGCCCTGAATGTCAGCCAGGCTGATATCAACACTACACTGTCCACTGCCTGGGGTAGTAGTTACGTCAATGATTTTATTGACCGTGGCAGGGTGAAAAAGGTTTATCTGCAAGGTTCTGCGGACAGCCGCATGGTGCCTGAAGACTTAACCAAATGGTATGTGCGTAACAGTGAAGGCGAGATGGTGCCTTTCTCTGCCTTTGCCCGCTCGCACTGGACCTACGGTTCTCCTCGTCTGGAGCGTTATAACGGCTTTTCCTCAATGGAAATTCAGGGCGCGGCTGCTCCTGGTTACAGTACAGGTCAGGCCATGGATGAAATGGAAAAACTGGCTAAACAATTGCCGCCAGGTTTTGCCTATGAGTGGACAGGGATCTCTTATGAAGAACGTTTAAGTGGTGGTCAGGCGCCTTTACTCTACGCCTTATCTCTGCTGGTGGTGTTCCTTTGTTTAGCTGCCTTGTACGAAAGCTGGTCTGTGCCTGCAGCTGTGATGATGATAGTGCCACTGGGTGTGTTTGGGGCAGCGTTGGCCGCTCTTGTTGCCCATTTATCCAACGACATCTATCTGCAGGTGGGCTTGTTAACCACCATTGGCTTAGCCTCGAAAAACGCCATTCTGATTGTGGAATTTGCCATCCACAGAATGGAACAGGGCTTAGGTTTGGTTGAAGCCGCTATTGAAGCCGTGCGTTTACGTCTGCGCCCTATTTTAATGACCTCTATGGCTTTTATTTGTGGTGTATTACCGCTGGCTATTGCTTCAAGTGCCGGCTCTGGCGCGCAAAACGCTCTGGGTATATCAGTGATAGGCGGAACCTTAGCTTCATCTATTCTTGCCGTGATCTTTGTACCTCTGTTTTTTGTGCTGGTTCGCCGTGTATTTCCTGGCAAACAGATTGCAGTACAGGAGAAAACCCAATGAAATTAAAACCTTTAAGTGTAAGCGCTCTGGCTATGCTGGTTCTGAGCGCCTGCCAATTGGCTCCAGAGCAACAAGCTATTGAACTGCCTGTGCCAAATGCCTATGCATCAGTTGCACAAGGCTCAGGCACTAAGGCGGCAGAGCTGCATTGGCAGCAGTTTTTCAGTAACCCTAAGCTGCAACAACTGATAGAGCTCAGTCTTGCCAATAACAAGGACTTACAAATCGCTGCACTGAATGTGCAGCGGGTAAGAGCTTTGTACCAAATTGAAGACTCGGCTTTGTATCCTTCGCTGGATTTAAACGCATCCGGCACACGCCAGCGCTTACCGGGCGATTTAACAGGTAATGGTAATGCGCAAATCAGTCAGCAATACAGCGCGACTGTCGGCATCACCTCGTATGAACTGGATTTCTGGGGCAAAGTGCGTAATCAGTCAGAACAAGCTTTGCAACAGCTCTATTCCACAGAGCAGGCCCAACTGAGTAGCCAGATCAGCCTGATCTCCGAACTGGCCAATGCCTGGCTGACCTATGCTGCCGATCAGCAGTTACTGGAGCTGGCCACTCATACGCTACATAGCCAGCAAAAAACGCTGGAACTGACAGAGCAAAGTTACCACTTAGGCGCTGTTTCAGCTTTAACCTTGCAACAGGTGAAAAGCACAGTAGCGACAGCCAAAACAGATATTGCCCGTTACCAGCGTTTAGTGGCCAGAGATAAAAACGCTTTGGATCTGTTAACTGGCACTCAAGTGTCTGCAGACTTGTTGCCGGATCAGCCACTGAGCAAACTGCTGCAATTACCTGAATTACCAGCAGGTCTGCCGTCCGATTTGTTGCAGCAAAGGCCAGACATTAAAGCTGCAGAACATGAGTTATTGGCCGCTAATGCCAATATTGGCATCGCCAAAGCAGCATTTTTCCCCAGCATCAGCTTAACAGCCAATGCAGGCTCAGCATCAAGCGATTTGGATAATCTGTTTAAAGGCGGTTCGGGCAGCTGGAGTTTTATTCCTTCAGTCAACCTGCCGATCTTTAATATGGGCCGTACTCAAGCCAATCTGGAGGTCGCTGAAGCTCAGCAGCAAGTGGCACTGGCGACTTACCAGCAAAAAATTCAGCAGGCCTTTCGTGAAGTGTCTGACAGCTTAGCGGATCGTCAAGGTTATGCGGCTCAGTTGCAGGCGCAACAGGATTTAGCCAACAGCAACCAGCAAAGCTTTGTTTTGTCCGAAGCACGCTTTAAACAAGGGGCTGACAGCTATCTGCAGGTACTGGATGCGCAAAGATCCTGGTACAGCGCACAACAACAATTAATCAGCGGTCAGCAAGCTTTACTTGCCAGCCAGATTAGTTTGTATAAAGTGCTCGGCGGTGGCTGGCAGAACAGTAATGTGTCAGCTGATTAATGCCTGATCACCGGGTCGAAAGGCCCGGTGTTGGAGTTCCCTATGACAGAAAAAACAACAAAAAGACATACAGATCCGGCGTTGGCAGAAGCGCGGAGAAATCAGGTCCTGACAGCGGCGGCAGATTGCTTCCGTCGCAAGGGTTACCATGGTGCTGGTATGGCGGAGATTTCAAAAACTGCAGGGATGAGCGCAGGCCATATTTACAATTATTTCGACAGTAAAGAAGCCATTATAGAAGCCATTATTCAGCGTGATATGGAAGAAATGTTTTCTGTATTTCAGCAGTTTGAAGATCAACCAGGTGAGCTGTTGGAAATAATGCTTGAAGGCAGCGAGCAAGGCGTGGATCGACATATGGACAGAGAACAAGGTGCTTTGGAGTTAGAAATGCTGGCTGAGGCGGCCAGAAATCAAAAGGTCGCGTTTTTACTGCAACAATCCGATACTCATGCCAGAGCCAGAATGCGTCGTTTGTTAACCGGAGAGCGTAGCCTGGTCAAAGATACCACAGATAAGGAGCTGGATGGTCGCATCAATGTATTGTTTGCCATCTTTGGCGGCCTGACGCTAAGGCGAACCTTGTACCCCGAGCTGCAAAAAGACACCATCTTACTTGCGTTAAAACCTGTGATTCGTACTTTGTTACTACCTTTTTAGTCAGCACAGTATAAGGGAGCAGCCGCTGCCTTATACTGCTTTCCCCTGAAACTGATTCATAGTGGCCATAGCACTGGCCCAAAAACGGATAGAGCTGGTATCGTTGCGTTGTACGGCACTTTGCACAGCATCTTTTGCTTTTGCCATAAAATCAACTGGAGCAGTATCAGTACCACTTTGCTCGCCAGAACTTTCTGTTTTACCTGAATATAACAAGACGCGGAACGCCTGCTCCTGCTCAGCTGGAATTTTGCCGCTTTCCAAGCCTTTAGTTAGCCAATCGGACAATTGCTTGCGACTCATATTGTCAAAGGTTAAGGTTTTAGCTGTGGTAGTGTCACCGCTGTCGCCTTGTTCCGGGCTTTTGTCTACCACTGCAGTCGATGCGTTTTTCGCCGCAGCAGAATAAAGAGCCGAATACTGGCCCGAACGAATTTGGCTTAATGTTTCAAAGAGATTGCTGTTATCCAGTTTCATACCATGTGTCCTTTAGTTCTTGCTTTAAACAAAGCAAGATATAAGCCAGTATTGGGGACAGTATTTTGACACCAAAGATCTCACCAAATCAGCAGCTATCAAAGTCGCAAAGTGGCAGATACAATGCCGCATATTTTCGACTATTCAGAGGGAAAAATGAAACAACAGCTGCAAGTTAAAGTGCAACAACTGGTGGAAAAAAACTGGTTTAGTAACAGCATCTTAGTGCTTATTTTAGTCAACGCCATATTGTTGGGAATGGAAACATCCTCCGCACTGATGCAAAATTTTGGTACGGTGATACTACTCGCGGATAAGGCGTTACTAACTATCTTTGTCCTGGAGTTGGTACTACGTATTTTTGCTTATCGCATTAGCTTTTTTAAAGACCCTTGGAGTTTGTTCGATTTTGCCGTGGTGGCTATCGCCCTGATGCCGGCTACAGGCCAATTTTCCGTATTGCGGGCTTTGCGGGTACTGCGGGTATTGCGTTTGTTATCCATAGTGCCTTCGATGCGCCGCGTCGTATCTGCCTTGCTGGGGTCTTTACCTGGTTTAGGTTCCATCGCCATGGTGTTACTGCTGATTTATTATGTGTTCGCTGTAATAGCGACAAAGTTATTCGGTAGTGCTTTTCCGGAATGGTTTGGCTCTCTTGGTGCGTCCTTTTATACCCTGTTTCAGGTGATGACACTGGAGAGCTGGTCTATGGGAATTTCCCGCCCTGTGATGGAGCACTACCCCTATGCCTGGGCATTTTTTGTGCCTTTTATCCTGATCGCCACTTTTACCATGCTGAACCTGTTTATTGCCATTATCGTCAATACCATGCAAACCTTTACCGATCAGGAGCATGCGGCAGAACGGGCTGAAGATAAAAAAGCA
Organism: Rheinheimera sp.; assembly: GCF_020217005.1. GTDB lineage: Bacteria > Pseudomonadota > Gammaproteobacteria > Enterobacterales > Alteromonadaceae > Pararheinheimera. The sequence continues at coordinate 7,211 of NZ_JAIWOI010000093.1, forward strand.
GAACAGGCTGAACAACAACTGATGCATCAGCAATTGGCTGATATCAAGCAGGAATTGCAGGCGTTAAGAGCAGAGCTGAAAATACACAAAGAGTCATAAACTACTGAGGCTGCCACCAGCTGTGGTGGCCTGTCCTGTGCAGTATTCAGCGCTTCATGGCACAAAGTCACATTTTGCCATACCCTGTCGCTTAGATTGAGGCTGTCAAAGCCCGCTTGACAGCCGGGCACCAAACCAGAGGTACAGCCAACACGCAGAAACGATACTCTGGCTTGAGGCGTTACTCTGAAATCAGGCAAGAGCTACTGGTCAGTCGCGGATGACAACGCCACAGGCTTTGATCCGGAAATTGCACAGGCTTGCCATCCCGAGTGTGCTGAGGTGCTCCTGGATAAAAATCGGTAGAAATGATCTGGGCAGCACTTTTTAGTGCTGCATCCCGTCTTGAAATCGAATAAGCGCTGGGATGAAACTCATCGCTGCGGGTGCGGACTATATAACCTTGCTGCACTAGTTTTTCTATAGCCTCAAACTGCTGCTCAGGCTGGTTCTGCAACACCATGGCAGCTTCAGCACTGTCTGGAGGATAGTTACCAAACATCACCCGTCCGGCCAAAGATGGATGCTGTTGCCGATACAACTCCAACTGAGCTGGCTGACCATCAAATAAAAAAACAAAACGACCGCGAGACGATGCAACACTAGGCCAACCTTGGGTCAGCACAGTTTGCTGCAAACTCAGACCAGGTTTTCTGACAAAGTCCGGGGTCAGTAACTTTTGCTCAGGCACTACAGCACGGATTTCCTGATCCAGCTGAGCGTAATCTTCAGAGGTCAGAATTCTGGGTTTAATACCCCCGGGAACGCCGCTTTCTTTTACATTCAATAAAATCACAATGGGTAGATGATTTTTATGCTGACTTGACCACTGCAGCAATTGGCGCAGACAATCCTGAAATAGAGGGCAATGCGACACAAAATCCATATCCGGAATATGAAATGCCTTAAAACCGGGCTGTTGTAATTTGGCTTTGTATTCGGCTGATAACAACGACTTGCCCACCCATTGCTCGGCCGCCGGCTGCAGATACATTCCACCTAGCGGATCGGCCAGTACATCCAACTCCAGATGACGCAGCCCCAAATCTAACTGCTGAGTTAAGGTTAAATGATGATACTGCAAAGAGGAGGTATCCTGACCTTGTTGCTGCAGATAACGGCTGACACCATCTGGCAGCGCCTGTTTGTAGCTATTGTGTGAGCCAATCCATTGCAACTGATTTAACTTCAAAGGGTCCGCCGCTTGGACAGTACAACCCAACCACAACAAAGCTACCAAACACAATCTGCGCAACATCTTTTCCACCTTTTAAATAAAAACAACACTATAGAGCGGACAGATGAACAAAAAACGACAGCAAAAGTACTATTATCCCAGTAGCGCTTCCTGCTCTAAAAAACAGCCTTTTTGTTGTAACGCATCTAACAAACCATAAAAATGGTGTTTTTCAGCTAATTCGAGCGCTTTCACCAGTTGATTCGGGTGTTTAGGTTTGTTGTTAAACAAGTGCTGCCAGCGGCTAAAATCTGCAGGCGTAACAAAATGTAGCTTGTCACCTAAACGTTGTTTTAATAAATCAAACAATTCCAAAGCCGCAGCATCAAAATCAAAGGCACAATAAATCTGTGAGTACTGCTGGTAAAAAACGGTCAGCAAGGCAGAACTGGCTTTGCTGCCGGATGCAAATCCGATATCTGTGTTATCCAGAGAAAAATCCTGCGCCAGCATTTGACCACAGACAGGCAATAGCTCCGGATAACGGAAAAAACACTCTTCATTTTCAATCAATAGCAAAGTAGCTTTGGGCTGATAACTCTGAAACTTATCTGTACCATCCAGGACTACAACTTCAGGTTGTCGGTTTTGACAGAATTGGTGGTACACCAACTGATAACCAAAAGAGGTGTTCACCTGATGCGAATCCCCCGTCTGCGCTGCTTCTTTGCGTGTGGCAGGCTGCAAAGCTTGCTGTTCCAACTGACGAAATAAAGCTTCAGAGACAATACTGACCTGCCATCGGCCCGACCCTAATTGCCGGACTTTAAACAACTCCGACTTTTTCTGGTAAAACAACGGCGGTAACAACTCCAGCATACGCCCATAATGCACAGGCTTACCCTGTCGGATTTGCTGCAGGTATTTTTTTAACATCCGCGACTCTCAAAGTGACCCAAGTGTACAAGCTGACAGTCAATCGCAAAGCAAAGCCCTTGGCAAGTGTCTCGAAAGCTTTATCAACTTGTCATAAATTTGCCATGGAGTAACCGGATAATAGGCTCCAGTTAAGTGCGAACCCTGTAATTGTGTTGCTTTAACTCTCTGGATTGTCCTGGATTTTTGATGAGGGAAACCCTGGTGGTTCTCCCTCTTTTTTTTCTGCATTTCTTCATCCATCTCCTGCTTTTTCTCGTAGTTACCTATCATTGCTGCGGATGACCTGCTATGCGCCAGATACAGATTTTAGGATATGCGGGATTAGTGCCCTTTATCAGCCTGACCTTGTTACAACTCTGGCCTCAGTTTTTGGCCCTCACCTTGCCTTTCTCTGCGTTTCTGAGTTATAGCCAAATCATTCTGGCTTTTATGGCTGGAGTGCTCTGGCCCGTGCTTTATCATCAGGCAGGACGCTTTTTCCCACTATGGGTAGTGAGTTTTGCTTTGACAGGCTGGTTCAGTAGTCTGCTTGCAGCGCCGGAACAACTGTTGGTTCTGGCCGCTGCCTTTGCCGC
>NZ_JAIWOI010000094.1 GCF_020217005.1 Rheinheimera sp.
ATTGCGGTTATTTGAAATCAGACATCAGCAGCACTTAGGCTACTCAATAGCCTATAACAGCTTAAGAAATCAGCTGACTGTTGTGGTGCTTGTCTGCCATCTGCTGTACTGGTGGTCGCTCTAGCTCAACAGTATAAAGCCTTCTTCCAGCCAGCCCGTCACGCCCCCTATCATTTTTTTCACTGGTCTTTGTAGCTGCGCCAGTTTTAATGCCGCCTTATCGGCACCATTGCAATGAGGGCCGGCGCAATAGACCACAAATAAAGTATCAGCCGGATAGATCGCAAGACTTTCGGCATTAATCCGGCTATGCGGAAATGCTACAGCTTTTGGCAAATGACCTTGCTGATAAGCAGCCTCACCACGCACATCAAGCAAAACAAAATCCTGTCTTTGGTTGCTAATGGCATGATGTACATCCCAGCAGTCGGTTTCAAACTGCAGTAAAGAACTAAAGTGGGCAATAGCCTGTTCGGATCCCGCTGCTGCTGGTCTGGAAACCATAGATGACATAAGTCGCACTCCTCTGTATCTGACTGAATTAAGCTCAGCAGCACTGTACTTTGCCCGAGACGCATCCACCATTGGCTTAAAAGCCACATTAGCTTAGTATTAAGCCAATACCCACAATCAGCTAATACAGGAGCTGCAAGGTGCATAAAGTTGCCATTTTATTAGGTCCATCTGTCGCTAGTTTTGAGTTAGGTTGTGCTTCTGAGTTGTTTGCATTAAGCAGACCCGAATACCCCAACTGGTATCAGACGGATATCGTCAGCTTTCATCCCGGGCCATTAATGGCGACCGGCGGTCTGCAGTTGCTGGTACCTCAGATACAGGATTTGGCCGGGTACAACACTATTCTGATCCCCAACTGGTCTGTCGCCGATCCAACACCGGATCAACAGCTACGACAGCAGTTATTGGCCGCCTATCACAGAGGCGCTCGATTGATTTCATTTTGCTCAGGCGCGTTTTTACTGGCCGAGCTTGGCCTATTAAAAGATAAAGCTGCCACTACCCACTGGCGTTATGCCGATGAATTCCAACGCCGTTATAGCGACATACGTTATCAGCAAAACGTGCTCTATTGTTTTGATGGCCAGATTGGTTGTTCGGCAGGCAGTGCAGCGGCTCTGGATTTAGGCTTGGCCATAATACGCCGGGACTTTGGTTTTGAAATTGCCAATGAGGTTGCTAAACGGGCTGTTATTTCGGCGCATCGCCAGGGCGGACAAGCCCAATTTGTCACACAACCGCTGCAGAAAAAGACCAATTTACTCAGTAGTACTATGGACTGGGCCCTGTTAAATCTAAATAAATCTCTGACTATCGAACAATTAGCCGATAAAGCAGGTATGTCGAGGCGGAGTTTTGACAGGCACTTTAAATCCAGTACTGGCTTAAGCCCATTACAATGGTTATTGCAACAACGCCTGCTTCTGGTTCAACACTATCTGGAGCAAGGCCAGCATTCTATTGAACAAATCACTGACCTGACAGGTTTTGGCTCTAGTTTAAATATGCGACAGCAATTTCAGAAACAACTCGGGATCAGTCCGAGGCAATACCAGCGTCAATTTAGTTGCAGCCCGATCTGAGTATGAACTGGATACAGATGGCAATAACAGTGTAAAAAGCTGTAAAAGGCGGCGGGCTTTTGCCGTGCCCTTTGCCGCAGAGCCGGAGTTTGCTGCAGTTATAGGCGATACAAGTTTGGCACCAAATTTGCTCCCGTATAAAAACAGAGCCACACCAGATGGCCACTGCTTAAAGTTCAGGAGACTAGCATGCTAACTATTTCGACTTTGACTTCGCACATAGGGCTGGCGGATCAGCTGTACAAAGGCCCTACATTCGGCCGGGACAAAACTACGATGGACGACCCTTATACCGACAAAGTCAGTTTGTCGGACGGCCAACCCGACCCTGATCTGACCTATCAGCATTTGGCAAAAAGTAGCAGAACTGCTGGTTCAGGCTCAGAGAGTCCGGTTGATAGTGAGGCCACAGACAAATTGAATAAAGACGATCCAGACAGGCTGAGTAAAATGATGCAACAGGTACTGGATGCAAAAATGGGTGTCGACCGGAAAAAATTGGAAGAGATAGAAGAGAAAATTGAAGCGCTGGCCAACAAAGACGGGGAGCTGACAGAAGCAGAACAAGCTCAGCTGGAAATTCTGCAAAAGCAAAAAGAACAACTGATTAAAGACGGCGCAAAAAAACTAACTGAACTGGAAAGTTAATTCACTGACTGACTTAATTGCCGGGTTTGTTTTTGCAGCTGTGCGACCCGGCCTGAGTCCAACCATGATTGTAGTAGCTGGCTGACTTGCTGCTGTAACTTTTGGTCCGTGAAACCAATTTTGTAGTGAGATTTTGGAAAAAGTTCGAAGCTACGAACTTGATGTTCTGACATCCCTTTCTCAGCCCAACGCCGGTAAAAGCTGACTGCATCCAGCACCAGCAATTGAGTTCTTTGTTGCTGCAACATATCAATTGCCTGATTGTGATCAACCACTTCCCGAAATGAAGGCGAAATTGCCATAGCCTGACTAAACTCCGGACCAAGAATTCGGGTTGCATACTGGAAACTGGCCACGGAGTAACGTCCCATATCCTTCACTGTTTCTAGTTGATCCGGGAAATCGGCCAGAGCAAAAACCAGATTATGGAATTCAATATAAGCAGGGCTATAAAATAATCCCTCAATCTGTTCGCCTCCTTGCCTTGCTGCCATATCCAGCTCTCTGTCTTGCAGCATTCGACTCAGCCTCACATGTGGCGCTGCAATAAACACAGCTTTATAACCAAGCTCAGCTAACAATTGCCGAATTAACTCGGACTCAAACTGAATGGTATTGCCTTGCTTTTTGGGCGCGACATTTTGGCTCAACCCAACCCTAATCTCTGGTTGCTGAGCCTGGGCCAGCACAGGTAAAACACAAAACATCAGCAAAAACCCGCTTATCAAACTGTTCATTGTTGCGTTCTCTGTCAGAAGTTTTGTCCAAGAGATAAATAATAACGGTAGGCGCTGCCATTTACATCGTCTTCAGCACGGCCATAGCCCAGATAGACAGGTCCAAAGGGACTGTCCCAGCCAGCAAAAAAGCTACTGGCCCATATCCAGTCGGTTTCATTGGCCAGGCTTTCCACCCGGATCATATTGCCATGCACCTGACCTCTCTCCAATGAAGCGCCCAGGTAAAATGGAGAATTAAATACACTAAAACGGTCTTCGCTCATTTTATATAAATAGACCAGACTGCCAAATTGAATTTGACTGCCGAACAAATAGTTTTTCGGATATCCGGACAGATTGAGTAATCCGCCCAGCGAAAACTGCTCCACTGCTACTTGCGGGTCTCCTGGTGTGTAATCTTCGAAACGCCAGCGGGTCCGCACTATATGACGTTCAAAAAAGCTACGGGCTGCCTGCACTTCAATAGAGTGACTGCGACTCCTGTGACTTTCGCCCAGTGCCGTATCCTCTAACCATTGCCAGTTTGCATGGAGCCGAAAACCCCGACTGGGAAACACAGGGTTATCCAATCTGTCCCAGACAAAATCCAGCACCGGTCCTTCACGCTGGTAATCCAGCTTGCTAAAGCCCAGATCTGCCACTCCAGAAGCCGGAATGCGGAAATAACCATCTTTATCAGTCCAACCGGAGCTTAGCCTGGCATGATCTGACAAATTCCAGCCGGCTTTTGCGACTATTGATGTTTCTTTGTTGGCCAGATCACCTAAAGACAACCCCTCGGTATCTTCCAGCACCAGTATGGTACTCTCTCTTTGCAACTGACCACTGACAAAAGTCGCAGGTGTAAATACTGGCCAATAGAGTTCCGAACTGAGCAGTTTATCTGTTCCCAACGCCAGTTCTGTATGCAACTCAGCCCCTAACTCGGTGATGTTGGTGTAAGTGTAAGATCCAGCCAGTTGGTAATATCTGTTGTTACGAAAATCATCTTCCATGGTAAAACGGAAATTCAGATATCCAGGTCCCCAACTCTTTTCGACAGCCCTGACTTTTAAACTGGTTTGGTCTGATTGCTGCTGTTGCTCCAGTTGCAGCGATACTCTTTCCAGCGTGTCGACGCCGTACACCTGACGCAGCCCCTCCTTGAGCTTTTTACTGTCGTACCTTTTGTTTGCTTCTAAGGCCAGACGCTGCAGTAACACCTGATCAGACAACAGACTCTGATTATCCAACTCTATATGATCCACTGTGATACTAGTGGCTTGTTTGGCTCTATGAGCCGCTAACCAGTCCGGAAACTGTGCGGGAGCTGCAAAACTGCTTAAGGCCTGGCTCTGCTGCTCTGCACTGTGCCACCCGGCTTCGATGGAAGTAGGTAACTTGTCAAAATCCAGTGTGCCTATCTGCGCAACGTCCGGACTTAGCAATATATCTTGCGGCCCTAACAAGGCAATTTGTTGCTCTACAACCTGACGGACCAAAAAGTTGGTCAATTGGTCGGTCACCGCAAAAGCCGAGTCTAATTGCTCAGAGTTCAGTAAAGGTGCGTCTATTGCGACTGCGATGATCCTATCTGCACCCAAACTTTTCGCGATACTGACTGGCAAATTATTGGCAACACCACCATCAACTAAAACCCGGCCATTCAGCTCCATGGGCCGCACTACACCGGGGATCGACATTGAAGCCTGCACGGCCTGCAATAAACTGCCCTGACTCATCACTACTGTGTCTCTATTGGTTAAATCTGTGGCGACTGCGCGAAAGGGAATGGGTAATTGGTCGAAGTGGCTGTGATTTAACACTGGTCCATAAGCTTCAAGAATAAGTTCAGCCATAGCCTGCCCCAACAATACGCCTTTGGGAATTTTGATGCCTGAGCTATCTAACCCCAAACCGAGCCGGATCGGATAATGATCCTGCTGTTGTTTACGACGTATCGGCATTTCATCCCGGTGAACTTTATCCCTGAAACCAGTGCTCCATTCTAAATGATCCAGTATCTGCTGAATTTCATCCGGACTATGGCCTGTGGCATATAAGCCGCCAATAAAAGCTCCAATGCTGGTTCCTACTATTAAATCTACTGGTATTCCTTGTTTCTCCAGTTGACGTATCACACCAAGGTGCGCACCGCCACGGGCCCCGCCGCCGCCCAGCACCAAAGCGATGCAAGGCCTGTCTTTGACTCTGGCACAAGGTTGCTGCCCGACTACAGGACTTTGAGCTGCATATAAAAAACCACTGAAAACAACAATGAAAAAACTCAGTGCCCAGCACAGCTTCATTCACAACTCCCCTATTCTTTGCACGAACTCTATCCAATAAGAATTTGAATAATCGGGTTTTTATTTGGTTTTAACGCTTTAGAGTTGAGCCTGCACTTACTTATTGCTAAGGTTTCTGCAGACGTATCCAGACCTTTAATTTTCACTTATGCTGTGAGGCTCAAAGCTGCGTTTTATCCGGACTTATTTATCTACTATGACAGCTTTCAATAACTGCTACCACAATGAGGTCAAATGTTCGATTCATTACGCAGCCGCTTAGTCATTTCCCTGGTCAGTTTGTTGACCGTACTGGCATTGGCCAGTGGCTTTGCAACCCTTAACACCATGAAAAAAGACAGTGAGCAACAAGCTAAACAAGTGTTGAGGGTTGCTGCCAATGTATTTTTACAGGCGCTGGATAACAGAGCCAGCCAACTGACAAACTCGGTCAGTATATTGGCCAGCGACTTCGGTTTTCGTCGCGCTGTCGCTACGGCCGAACAAGAAACGATTTTGTCTGTACTGGAGAATCATGGCAGCAGAGTTCATGCTGACTTAGTACTGTTGTTATCTCCAGGCGGAGATTTAATGGCCAGCACCAGTGCAGAATTAAGCAGCGACGACGTTAAGCCTGTGTTTTTACAAAGTAAAGGCAGTCAGTCCACCACAGTGAATGATATTCTGGTGCTGGCAGGTAATTCGTACCAATTAGTGCTGGTACCGGTGAAAGCGCCACAAACCATAGCCTGGGTTGGTATGGGTTTTAGCTTAAACAAACAGTTGGCAGAACAAATCAAAGGCATTACCGATCTGGATATTAGTTTTACCACCAACAGCAGTAAAACGAACCAGACCTTACACTCCACACTGGACCTCGATACACAACACAACTTGTTGCCTGTATTACCCAGACTGGTCGACACCCAACAGCAACCTTTTAGCAGCAATGAAGGACAATTTTTGTCTTTGGCTTTAGCTTTGGATCAACAGCAATTGCTGTGGGCTGTGCTGCATTATCCTAGTGCACGCTGGCAGGAAAGTTATCAGAAAATTCGTCAGCAGCTACTCGGGATTTTTGGCCTGAGTTTAACCCTTGCACTGACCCTGGCTTTTGTGATCGCACGCAGTATCACTCAACCTTTGCGCTTATTATCTAACTTCGCCAGTCAAATCGGTCAGGGGGTGACGGCAGCGGCCTTGCCTGCTGCAAAAGGTGAAATAGGCTTATTAGGCAACACCCTGCAAAAAATGCAGATGGATATCCGTACCCGTGAGGCCGAACTTTTGTATCAGGCCGAGCATGATTCGCTGACTGGATTAAAGAACCGCGGCGCTGCAGAACGCAAGTTGGCTGAATTGTTGCCCTTTGAAGATGTCGGCCTGTTACTACTGAATATCAAAGACTTCCGGCATATTAACGATGCGCTTGGTTTTGCCAATGGCGATTCTCTGCTACAACAAATGGCGCAACGTTTAGAGCAACTCATTCCAGCCCCTTTGCAGGTTGCCCGTTTGGGTGGTGATGAGTTTTTGCTGTTATACAATCAACATCTTTCGGCTGCGCAACTGGAAGATTTAAAGCTGCAACTGCACTCAGGCTATTTGTTGGCCGACTCTCCGTTAAGTCTGAAGGTCTCTGTAGGGGCTTATAATATTACTCCTGGCACAGTGCATGCGAATGACGCTATACGGCGGCTGGATATAGCTCTGAACTACGCAAAAAAACAGCCTGCTTTGCTGGCCTTTTATCAACAAGGTCAGGACGAGAGCCATCAGCGTGAGTTAACCATTCTGCGGGATTTACCCGCTGCTCTTCAGCAAAATCAGTTGTTTGTCGTTTACCAGCCTAAGGTGGAACTGACACAGCAAAGTTGTTCCTCAGCCGAAGCCTTGATCCGATGGATCCACCCTGAATTAGGATTTGTGCCACCAGATGAGTTTATAAAATTAGCAGAACACTCAGGCAATATTGCTCTGGTAACCCAATGGATGCTGAATACTGTGGTGGCCCAGTTGGCGCTTTGGTACCAACAAGGAACACAGATTAAAGTAGCAGTGAATTTGTCGGCAAATGATTTAACCAACTCAAACTTACCGCAGGAGATCGCTGCTTTACTCAAACTCTATCATTTACCTTCTTCTGTACTTGCACTGGAAGTGACTGAAGTCGCTGTGATGCAGGATCCCAAACAAGTGATCCAGATCTTAACGCAATTAAGGGACATGGGAATTGAACTGGCGATAGATGACTTTGGTACCGGACAGTCTTCGCTGGCATATTTAAAACAGTTACCTGTACATGAAGTCAAAATTGACAGAGCCTTTATCAAAGATATTGAACACAACCAGGACGACGCGCTTATTGTCAGTGCCACAACTCAACTGGCACATGGCTTAGGCCTAAAAGTGACAGCAGAAGGTTTGGAGAATCTGGCAGGCCTTGCAAAATTACAGCAATACAGCTGTGATAAAGTTCAGGGTTATTTTTTCTCTAAACCTTTAACCTCAGAACAGTTCAGTCAATGGCTTGAACAGTTCGCTAACACCAAAAATCAGTGGTTTGATTCAGAGAGTAACGGATGAAAAAAGTTTTAGCAGCCTTAGGTTTCCTACTGGTCAGCCCTTATCTGATGGCTGGCTCAAAAGTGATAGCCACAGGTGGTGCCACCACTATTGAGGGCAATTCTGGTGGTGGCATAGTGCCCTGGGCCACGATCAACGGATACAGCAGTAGTGACGAATGGTCAGTCAACAGCTTTGCCGGTCGGGTTGGTGTGGATGATTTCACCCTGGATAGTCTGGGTGTTGGCGCCAGTTTTAATAACCAATGGGAACTGTCCTTTGCCAGACAAAAATTTGCTCTGGATACTATAGGGGGTGAACTGCGTCAGGATGTTCTGGGTGTTAAATACAAAGTAGCAGGAGAATTACTTTACACTGGCCTGCCGCAAATCAGCATAGGCGCACAATTTAAAAAAAATCGTGACTTCGCTCTGCCCTCAGCTGTGGGTGCTGGCGATGACTCTGGTTACGAGGTCTATGTCGCTGCTACTAAGGTATTTTTTGATGCCATCGCAGGCCGTAACCTGCTACTCAATGCGACAATACGCTCCACTGACGCGCACCAAACCGGTTTACTGGGCTTTGGCGGTGAAGGGGTGAGCCGCAAACTGATGTTCGAAAGTTCAGCTGTGTTGCTACTGAATTACAATCTGGCGCTGGGTACTGAATTTAAACAAAAACCCAATCAGCTGGGTTTTGCTGACGAGCAGCATTGGCGCGATTTGTTTGCAGCCTGGTTTATCAATAAAAACGCGTCTGTGGTGCTGGGATATGTCGACTTAGGCGATATAGCGGGGTTATCAGACCAAACAGGCTTTTATTTGTCACTGGAGGGCACATGGTGAAGTACGTATTGCTGGCGTTAAGCTTAACTTTAACCGCATGCCAACATAAGCCGGAAACCAGCTTATACCAGCGTTTAGGTGGTGAGTCAGGCGTAGAACATATAGTGGACGGTATTTTGTATGGTATCGAACACGATCAGAGCATAGTTCACCATTTTGCCGATACGGACATCCCCAGGTTTCGTCGTCTGCTGATCGAGCAGTTTTGCGAATTAAGCGGTGGACCATGCAAATACAGCGGTGTATCGATGCAGGAAAGCCACACTGGATTTCAAATCACTCAGGCACACTTTGATGCACTGGTGAATCATTTAATTACCGCTATGCAGCAACAAAAAGTTTCAGTGGAAGCCCAAAATGAATTGCTGGCGATTTTAGCTCCGATGTATAAAGACGTAGTGTATCGCTAATGACGAAAGTGGTATTTCTCGACGCAGCCACTATGGCTGAGACCGACTTAACTCCGTTGCAGTTAACTGGAATAGAGTTAACTTTGTATCCGCAAACCAGCGCAGAGCAATTACTAACCCATGCCAAAGGTGCAACTGTACTGATCAGCAATAAAGTTCAGCTGGACGCCAGGGCTATAGCCGCTTTACCTGACCTGCGTTGTATTCTGGTCGCAGCTACTGGCGTCAATATGGTTGATCTGACCGCCGCCAAAGCCGCAGGTATAGTGGTCTGTAATGCTCAGGGTTATGCGGGTACCGCTGTGCCCCAACAGGTCTTTGCTTTGTTATTGCAGCTGACGAACCATATTTACTCTTACCACCAGGCCGTACAACAAGGCCAGTGGAGCCAGAGCGCTCAGTTTTGCCTGCATTTACATCCGATAGAAGAGCTGGCGGGTAAAACCATGACCTTACTGGGATATGGTGATTTAGGTCAGGCCACCGCCAGACTGGCAGAAGCTTTTGGTATGAAAGTCATTCTTGCTGAACGACCTGATATCACAGAGATCCGCCCTGGCAGAACAGACTTTGAGAGCGCGATCCGCTGCGCTGATGTTCTGTCGTTGCATTGCCCTTTAACAGACACAACCGCCAGGCTGATCAACGCTCAGACCCTGAGCTGGATGAAACCAACAGCGCTGCTGATCAACACTGCCAGAGGTGGTTTAATTGATGAGCCCGCTTTGGCTCAGGCTTTAACCCGTGGCACTATAGCAGGCGCAGCTTTGGATGTACTAAGTACGGAGCCCCCGCTAATACACCACCCTTTACTTGCAGGCAATTTGCCGAATCTGCTAATCACACCTCATGTAGCCTGGGCCAGCCGGCAGGCGATGCAGCGTTTAGTCAGACAATTGGCGGAAAATCTGCAGGCGTTTTTACAAC
>NZ_JAIWOI010000095.1 GCF_020217005.1 Rheinheimera sp.
AACAGCCTATTCGTCAGGTGTAAGCTTTTTCAACTGGTGCTGCTGGTCCAGGGTGAGAATAAAATCAGCCCGATCTGGTAACTGTCTCCAGCTTTCTTCGGTCAGCCGCTGAAAATACAACATAAAGTGCTCCAGCTCAGCCGGGGTTTTACCCAGCCCCCGCTGCTGCAAAGGGTGTTCCTGCCAGGCGCGCCAGCGGCATACCGCCTGCCAGTCCGGCGCATTCAACCAAATCAGGCGGTCGAACTGCTGCCAAATCTGCTGATATTCGCAGGCCAGTTGCTGATTTACTTTGTGTCGCCAACTGGCATCCGGGTCCTGCAACAGCTCCAGTGCATTGATTGCAGGCCGCAGAGTTTGCTCAGTCTGAGCTGTTAACCCCAGACACCAGCCCTCCACTATTAATAGCCTTGCAGAGCTTGGTTCTGAACATGTGCCTGCTCTGTCTAATGCTTTGTCGTAACGGCGCCATGCCTGGGCTTTCCCTTGTCTGAACCCTGCTAACTGAGAGGATAAAAGTTCAGTGTCGTGTGTACCTGGTACTCCGCGCTCTGCAAAAAGCGGATGCCACAAGTGCGCGCGCTCTGCGCGTTGAGCTGGTTCAAGATAATAATCATCCAGTGATATCACGTCAGATTGAACATGGTGTTCCGCCCACAATAGCTGCAAGGCAGCAGCCAAACTAGTTTTTCCACTACCCTGAGCGCCGCTGATAGCAATAATCAAAGGCGTAGAGGGCTGCAACTGAGCTAAAGCTGCTAAGTGCTCACTTTGTGGTCTGTGCTCAGACAAATGCAGTTTCAGACTGAACAAAAGCCAGGTTCTGAGCCATAAATTATCAGTATTTTCAATCACTAAGCCCCCTATCGTTTTCATCTGGCTGTCTGATTTCCTTTCAGTTACACTGCGTTGTCTATTTTTTGGAGAAGCCTCGTATGCGCTTTGTGTTTTGCCTCATCCTATCCTTGTTTAGCCTGGTCTCCAATGCTGCGGATCTGACCGGATTAATGCAGCAGGTTAAAGCAGATCCACATGCAAAATTAGCGGCTCAATTGAAACAACCTGCAGACACAGCCACAGAAAATTTCTTACTGGCCTATAGCCATTATGTATTGAAAAATAAAGAAGCAGCGCTCGAGTTCAGCAATAAAGCACTGACTCAGGATCCGGAACCTCAGCTTGCCGCCAGAATTTTGTTAATGCAGGCGTTAACCTATGGGGTTTTCTACCGTGATACAGCCCTTGCTGTAGAAAAGTTAAATCTGGCGAGAGCTATTTTACCTGCGGACGAAACTAAAACTATTCAGGCGCTGAGAATGGACATTCTGGAGAGTTTTGCACAAGCCTATAATCAACAAGGTAATGCCGGTCTGGCCATGAAAGCTGCAGCTGAGAGTCTGGAATTGGCCATGGCGGCTAAAGATAAACAACGTCAGTTGGACTCGATGATCATGCTGGGACGTTTGCATCTGCAAAACAACAACCTAACCAAAGCCTACCAGCATTTTAAGTTCGCGTTGCCACTGGCTATTGAAATGGATGATAAGCAAGCGATAGCCTCTATCAGTATGAGGCTGGGCATGGCCTATCAAAAGCTGACTCAACACGAGTTGGCGTTACAGCATTTTAAAGAAGCCGAGCGGCTTTATCAGCAGTTCAATAACCAAAGCGGTCAGATTAACGCTTTAATTAATATAGGCGACAGCCAACTGGTTCTTAAAGATACCGCAGAGGCAAAGACCACTTATGATAAAGCCTTGGCTCTGGCCACCCTCAGCCAGGATCCCCATATGTTAATTTCTGCCTACGTCAGTTTGTCCGAGCTGGTACTGGAACAAGGAGACACTGATCAGGCAGAACAATTACTGCTCAAAGCCCATCACTTAGCCAGTCAGGTTTCGGCACAATCCATCAAATCTGAGACTGCGTTATTTCTGGCTAATGTATTTATCAAAAAACAAAATTACAGTGCAGCGCAAAAAATGCTGGATGAGGCTGCCACAGAACCGGAAAAACTGGCGACTTACCTGAAAAGTAAACATTTGGCTTTAAGTGCCGAGTTGGCTGCTATTGCACAACAGTGGCAACAAGCTTACCAACTAGAAAAATCGGCAAACCAGCTTGAAGTAGCACAGTTGAGCGATACCAGTAAGATACAACTGGATAGCCTGCAAAGTAGTCTGGAATTGCAGGTACAACAGGACAAGCTGCAGCAAAAACGAATTACCGAGCAAAAGCAATTAAAACTCTGGCTGATGATTAGTTTGGTGTTACTGGCTGTCGCCTTATTTGTATTGCTGTTTTTATTCAGCAGGCAGAGAAAATCTCGTGCTGGCTCGCTGATACAGGTCGCGCAATGGCGGAGTTTTACTGAGCTTTTATTACATCATCATCATGGAAAATCTCATGGTCAGCTGTTAGTACTGATACCCATGCAAAAACAGGCCATGCTAAGTAAAGGTCTGCACCAGGTCACAGTTGATTTGATGCCATTCAGAGCTCTGTTAGATCAAGCATTGTTTTGGGTAGAACAGGATCAGGAATACTGGCTCTATTGTGCTTCAGAGCAGGAGGCTGTCGACTTACAACATCAGCTGTTGGGAAAAATCCCTGCTGACTATCAGACCCATTCTGCTGTGTTACCTCTGCATGCGTTGCTGTCGCGACGGATTTGTGAGCAGGATCTGGATGCATTGCGTGAGTTGGTCTGGTACAGCCTGTATCTGGCGCAGCAGCAAGGTCTGGATGGCGCTTTGGAGTTTAAGTTCCACTGCAATCAGAATCGGCCTTGTGCATGGCAAAAAGACAACTTGCGGCAGGATTTGTTTAACGCCATTAGCCTGAATTTGTTAAATATTCGGGCTAATAGCGTTTCGTTAAGCGAGAAATTACAACAAGAACTGGCTCAAATCTAAAGCTGCAATAGTTTGTCCGGAACTTCAAATTCCATAACAGTTTTACGGAAAGGACAAATAAACTTCAGTTTGATGGCTTGCAACATTAAGCCTTGCTCATTTTTATTAGCAGAACCATAGGCGGGATCCCCCATCACAGGGTGACCTGCTTCTGCAAAGTGCCGGCGGATTTGGTGTTTCCGGCCTGTGATCAGCTTAACCCTTATTTTGCTGCTGCGACTCTGTTCAGAATAAGATTCCAGTTCAAATTCCGTGGTACAGGCTTTACCATCCAGTGGCGTAGTCAAGGTCGCTTTTTTGATGAGTTCATCTGACAACTGACCTTTGACTTCGATACGGTACTCTTTATCAATTTTATGCTGCTGTAACATCTGGCTAAAGGCTGCTGCAGCCTGTTTGGTATGAGCAATCAGCACTAAACCGCTGGCTTCACGGTCAAGACGATGCAATAAAAACACCTGACGTTTACCTTGCCAGTGCAGCTCAGCAAAGCGCAGCAAGGATAGATGATCGCCCCACTCATTGCCTTGCGACAACATTCCTGCAGGTTTAAACCAGACGCTATAACCTCGTGCTTCATGGATCAGCACTGCAGGATCACAGCTGCGCTGCAGCAATTGTTCATCATAACTCAACTCCAGACTGTCACCGGGCAACAGATCAGCCTGAGCCCGGCGTAATCTTTTATTTTGTTTACCACGCCGCCAAAGAACAGCACCCTTGTTCATTGCATCTTTCAGCCGTCCTTTGCTGAGTTGAGGGGCTGCAACGACCAAAGCCTCAATAGCCTGCTGCGCTTCGGTGATCTGGAGTTTTTTCGTCAGTTTCAAATTATTTATTCACTTTAAAAGAAGTTCAGCCAGTATTCATGGCCACTGACCTGTAATGATACCAAAGCTAAGGAGGCTCTGTGTATGCGTAAATTTTGTCTGGCCAGTTTATTTGTTCTAAGTTGTGGTCTGAATGCGGTTGTCACTCAGGCTGCCCCCGCAGAAATTGCCTCCACTAAAGAGTCTTTTAAACCGCCTTCTGAAGTTGCCAGCGCTGCAAAACCTAAAACGACTTTGCGTGCCAGTGGAGCTTTAATTCAAAGTGTCGAAAACAATGTCTGGTTCGACACCATAGATATTTCTTTTGAGTCAGATTTGAACAACAACGGCTTCTACCATGGCCTTTATGTGCGGTTTGATGCAGATACTAATTACACTGCGGTGCCAGTTTATGCCCATTTTGCATTAAAACGCCCAGGAGCACCTGAAGTTATTATTCATACCAGTTCAGTCTTTACGTTAAGAGGAACCAGCGCAGAGGATTGGTTTGCGATAGAAAGTGAACTGTTGCACAGCCTGCCTCCGGCTTATTACGATTTGGTGATCCGTATTTATGATGCAGATTACAACGATTTGCTGGCTGAGATTTCTGGCTTCGATGAGCCTGCTTTAGCCGAACTGCCACTGGAGGATTTGTCCTATGACAAGCCACAAGTGGTGGTAGTAGAAGAGGATGGAGGTAGCCTGGGCTGGTTGAGCATACTGGCTTTAGCTGCTCTGGGATTGACCAGACGCAAAGTCAGAGCGGTCTGAAAAAGCAAAGCCCCGCACTGAAGCGGGGCTTTTTGTTTTACTTTATAAATTAGCCTCAGCAAAAGATGCCAGGCGACTTCTGACTACACCATTGAGGTTTATCGTGGTGCTGCCCTCAAAATTCTTAAAACGTTCCACTATGTAAGTTAAACCCGAAGTCACTGCCGTCAGGTAGTTGCTGTCGATTTGCGACAGGTTACCTGAACAAATCAGCTTGGTGCCTTCACCACAACGGGTGATGATGGTTTTCAGCTGAGCTGCACTTAAATTCTGACACTCATCCAACAGTACTATGGCATTCTGAATACTGCGGCCACGCATAAAATTGACCGACTTAAACTGAATATTGGCTTTATCCATAATGTATTGCACACTGGCATGCGGATGTTCATCGGTTTTATGCAGCACTTCCAGCGAGTCGGTAATAGCAGCCAGCCATGGCGCCATTTTTTCTTCTTCAGTACCGGGTAAAAAGCCAATAGACTCGGCAATTTCCGGTGTATTGCGGGTGACTATGACTTTATCGTACATGCCCTTTTCAATCACCAGCTCCAAAGCTGCTGCTAAGGCAATTAAGGTTTTACCGCAGCCTGCAGGTCCGGTCAGAATGACTAAATCCATATCTGGATCGAGCAGAGCATTTAACGCCATCGCCTGATAAATATTCTTCGGATGAATACCCCAGGCATGTTTGTGCATCAGGCGTTCAAAACCTAAATCCAGAATCTTAATTTCCTGCTCACTGATTTCCAGCACCCGGCCAGCAAAAGTCTCTGCTTCATCGATCAGGTATTCGTTGATATAAGCATTAGGTAACACAGAGCGAGGCACAAAATGATAGGTTTCGCGGCCCTCGTTATGTGTGCGGCAATCTTTCACCACAGACCAAAAATCGCCTGAAAACTTGTAGTAGCCTTTGTATAAAAAGCGCACATCGTCAATCAGCTGGTCAGTTCGATAATCTTCGACCAGTTTCAGCCCTGCCCCTTTGGCTTTGAGGCGCATATTGATATCTTTAGTGACCAGTATCACTTTAGTCGGTGCTTTTTCCCGCTGTAAAAACAAAGCTGTATTAATAATTAAATGATCGTTCTCACCACCGGGCAGACCCGGTATCTGGTCGCTGATATGATGGTCGTTAACAATAAATAAGTGACCGGCATTTTTTTCTTCGGCATGACTTGGTAACGCAACACCCAGCAGCATTTGCTCTGGTGAGGCGTCTTTGAGCACATCCTCCAGCGCCCGAATAGCAATACGGGCTTCACGACTGACGTCTTTGTGTTTATCTTTGATGTGGTCTAGTTCTTCGAGCACTGTCATTGGGATGACAACGTCATGTTCCTGAAAGTTTAAGAAGGCGAAAGGTTCGTGCAGCAGAATGTTGGTGTCCAGAACGTATATTTTTTTATCTTTAGCTCTTCTTCGCGCCATAAGCAGCTCCTTAGCGACAATAAAAACCATGAATGTTCATGGCAAAAATACAACAATCCTCTATACCCAAGTGACTGTGACTCCGCTCAAATCTTTTTATTGAAGAGACTCAGGTATACACATCTGACTTGCCTGATGCTGTTTTGGTTCAGTGGCGGCAAAACCCCTCTTTAATGCTTTTGATCTAAGCTTAGAGCAAAAATGCGCTTTTCGTATGACCAATAGATGACGATTTTTAATCTATCGCAAAAAATACGTCATTTGAGCTGATGCGGTTGCAGCCTTTTCGCTGTACCATGGCGCGCCATTTTCTGCAGTGAGGACAAGATGATTAAATTTGCTTTGGGTCAACGTTGGATCAGCGACAGTGAGTCGGATTTAGGTTTAGGTACTGTGATTGGGCAGGAAGGCAGGATGCTGACTTTGCTGTTTCCCGCCAGTGGAGAAAACCGTCTGTACTCCATTCAGGAAGCGCCGCTGACCCGAGTTCAGTTTAACCCGGGCGATACAGTCAAAAGTGCCGAAGGCTTTTCAGTACTCATCAGCGAAGTGGAAAGCAAAAACGATTGCTTTATCTATCATGGCACCCGCACAGATACTGGTGAAACTGTCGCTTTACGCGAATTATTCCTCGATCATTTTATTAGTTTCAGCCAACCGCAGGATCGCTTATTTGCCGGTCAGGTGGACCGTTTTGAAACTTTCCCTCTGCGTTATCAGAGCTGGCAGCATTTACATCAGCAACAACAAAGCCCATTGCAGGGGTTAGTCGGTGGCCGGATGAGCCTGATTCCGCACCAGCTTTACATAGCAGAAGAAGTAGCTAAACGTCATGCACCACGAGTGCTGTTGGCCGACGAAGTAGGTTTAGGTAAAACCATAGAAGCCGGCCTGATTATTCATCAGCAGGTGTTGGCAGGTTTAGCCAAACGCGTACTTATTGTCGTACCAGAATCGCTGCAACATCAGTGGCTGGTAGAAATGTTGCGTCGATTTAACCTGAAGTTTTCCATTTTTGATGATGAACGTTGCATCGAATCCTCGTTGGACGGCGGTAATCCGTTTGAAACTGAGCAGCTGGTTTTAACCAGTCTGGAGTTTTTGGTTAAAAAACGCAGTCATCATCAAAAAGCTGTAGCAGCAGATTGGGACCTGTTAGTCGTAGATGAAGCTCACCACTTGCACTGGAGTGAGGAAGCAGCCAGCACTGAATACCAGCGTATTGAAGAGCTGGCAGAAGGCACTGCGGGTTTAATACTACTGACGGCTACACCAGATCAGCTCGGCCATCAAAGCCATTTTGCCCGCTTACGTTTATTGGATCCAAACCGTTTCCACGACTACCAGGCCTTTATTGCCGAAGAACAGAGCTACAAACAAATCGCTGATTTAGCTGCTGCAGTACTGGAGCAACGTCCTTTAGCTGACTCCTCAGCTCAGGCTTTAACAGCACTATTGGCCGAAAGTGACATCAAGGCCGCTCTGACGACTTTACAACAGCCGGACAGCAGCGAAGAAGCTAACGAACAGGCCAAACAGCACTTACTAAGTCAGCTGTTGGACCGTCATGGCACAGGCCGTATTTTATTCCGCAACAGCCGCAGTGCAATCTCTGGCTTTCCAAAACGTCAGCCAAACGCTGTCGCATTGGAACTGCCGGAACAATATAAAAATGCGTTAAAAGTGCAGCAGGCTTTTAATAAACAACAAAGTCTGGAACAAAAAGCCAAGGCCAGTTTATTTCCTGAGCGGGTCTTCCAGGAGTTTGAAGGCAAAGCCAGTAGCTGGTGGCAGTTTGACCCGCGGGTTGACCATCTGATCGCGCTGCTCAAACAACATAAACGCAGTAAATTTTTGCTGATTTGTGCTCATGCGGATACAGCAATAGCACTGGAAGAAGCAGTGCGGGTGCGTGAAGGTATTCGCGCTTCTGTCTTCCATGAAGGCATGACTATTGTCGAACGCGATATGGCTGCAGCTTATTTTGCTCAGGAAGACAACAGTGCTCAGATGCTGATCTGTTCTGAGATTGGCAGTGAGGGCCGTAACTTCCAGTTTGCTCATCATTTAGTATTGTTTGATTTACCACTGAACCCGGATTTACTGGAGCAGCGTATTGGCCGTCTGGACCGTATAGGCCAAACTCAGGACATTCAAATCCATATTCCTTATTTTGCCGACCATCCACAGCAAGTGCTGCTGGATTGGTATCAGCAAGGCTTACAGGCCCTGGATCAAACCTGCCAAACCGGACGCTCAGTCTTTGAACAAGTCTCAACAGAGCTTTTTGAACTGCTAGCAGCCAATACAGTGGACCAGCAAGCTGTGGAGTCTTTGATCGCAAAAAGCGCTGAGCTGAACCAGCAACTGAAACAAAAACTGGAACTAGGCCGCGATAAGCTGTTGGAAATCAACAGTTCAGGTCGAGGTAAAGCCAGCGAGTTAGCCAATGCTATCGCCGCTTTAGATGATGAAACCCGCTTACCTATGTTTATGCTTAGGGCCTGGGACGTGTTAGGCGTCAATCAGGACGACCGTGGTGAAAACAGCATGGTATTGACCATGTCTGAGCATCTGCACAGCCACTACCCGATGCTGGACGACGATGGCATCAGTGTAACGTTTGACAGAGCCACAGCATTGGCGCAAGAAGATATTCAGTTTTTAAGCTGGGATCACCCTATGGTCCGGGGCACGCTGGATATTCTGACCAATGAACAAATGGGCAATAGCTCAGTGGCGTTATTACCCAATAAAGCTCTGCCTGCCGGTACTTATTTTGTCGAGTTTGTGTTTATTGTTGAAGCCAGCGCTCCACAAGAGTTGCAGCTTGGTCGTTATTTACCTGTCACTCCAGTACGTCTGTTACTGGAAAAAACCGGCAAAAATCTGGCGGCTAATGTTGGCTTCGAGCAATTCAACAAGCAATTAAAGCCAGTGGGCCGGCAACCTGCAGCCAAAATGGTAAAAGCATTACAAAGCTTTATTCATCCGCTGATAGGCAAAGCGCAGGAGCTGGCTAAAGGTCGTTTGATTGAAGTACAACAACAGGCTCATGCGACCATGCAACAAAGTCTGAATGCACAGATTGAGCGCTTACAAGCACTGCAAAAGTTAAACCCTTCTGTGCGTACAGAAGAGATTGTGCATTTACAGCAACAGCAGCAGGCACTGGCTGATTATATTAGCAAAGCGCGGTTAAAATTTGATGCGCTACGGGTGGTAGTGGTCAGCCATGACTAGAAGTGAATTTGATGCTGCTTGAGTACAAACCACCCACAGAGCCTTATCTGGACATTATTTATCAGGACGAAGATATTCTGCTCCTGAATAAACCCAGTGGGCTCTTGACTGTTCCAGGCAAAGCGCCAGAACACAAAGACAGCCTGGATTTCAGAGTACGTCTGGTATGGCCTTTGGCCCGTATAGTTCATCGGCTGGACATGGCGACTTCAGGTCTGGTGATCATGGCTATGCATGCGCAAAGTCAACGTGATTTAAACAAGCAGTTTGAATTACGCCAAACCAGTAAGAGATATTTTGCCCTGTTGGAAGGCCAAGTGCCTGTCGATAGTGGTGTTGTTGATTTACCTTTGTTATGTGATTGGCCGAACAGGCCAAAGCAAATGGTGCATTTTGCTTCAGGCAAACCCTCTTTAACGTATTTTAAAGTACTTGAACGTACGGCTCAGCATACTAAAGTAGAACTAACCCCTGTAACTGGGCGCTCGCATCAGCTTAGAGTCCATATGTTGTGGCTGGGGCATCCTATACTGGGAGATAAGTTCTATGGCACTGAACAAGGCAAAAGTTCAGTGTCTCGACTTCAGTTGCATGCTGGCTCTTTGAGATTCAGACACCCGGGCTCAGGAACTGAGCTATATTTTGAAGCGGAGTGCCCGTTCTAATCAGAGGGACAGCGGTAATTGATGGCTTTGTTAACCTAAGGTTCAGTTATTTAAGGTAAACTTGGCGTCAGGGTAAGAAGTCAGATGGATATCTGATTTAAATTCGTAATAACGAGCAGCCAGATTTGACTAAATTTTTTACTCAAATAGAATGGCAGCC
>NZ_JAIWOI010000096.1 GCF_020217005.1 Rheinheimera sp.
GCAATTTACCTCTTAGGAGATATGGATGAAACTAAGTACTAGCGCAATTGCCATTATGGCAACTTTACTTACGACTACGGCATTAGCGGATAGTTCAAAACCTTTAGTCACTGACCGTGCTTTTGGTTCTATCTTTACTGAATACTATCTGCCAGACGGTGACAAAACTGAATCTGCAGAATGGGCATTTATGGATGAAGGCTGGGGTTATGGCGTTGAATTAGGCTATAACCTGGATGAAAACTGGGCATTGCGTCTGGAATTCGCTAAGCAGCGTTTAGAACAACTGACTACAGATGACAAGATCGATGGCGAGCGCGTAGGTCTTGACGTGATGTATAACCTGACTAACACAGGTTTTTATGTCTTAGGTGGTTTAAAGCACCTTGACGTAGACAACACTGATGATGCCACAGCGCTGAATATGGGTGTTGGTTACCGTCAATACCTGAACGAGCGCGTATCTCTGTTTGGTGAAGCAAACCGTTTACAGGGTATAGGTGATAGTTTTGCAGACGCAAACATCAAATTAGGCCTGTCTGTATTGTTTGGTGATGCTCCTGTTGTGGCCGAACCAACCCCGGCTCCAGAACCAGTTCAAGCTCCTGTTGTCGTTGTAGCTGACAGCGACAAAGACGGCGTGCCTGATTCAAACGATCTGTGCCCTGGTACTCCATCAACTGACAAAGTAGATGCAACAGGTTGTTCAATCTTTACTGAAAAAGAAGTGAATTTCACTTTAAAAGCTCAGTTTGATAATGACTCTTCAGTGATCAAACCTGAATACAACGCAGAAATCGCTGATTTAGCGGCTTTCTTAAAACGTTTCCCAGGTACTGATGTTGAAATTGGTGGCCATGCCTCTAACGTAGGTGCTGCTGCATACAACATGAAATTGTCAGAGCGTCGTGCTGACGCAGTAGCTAAAGTGCTGGTCAATGAACATGGCATCAGTTCAAGCCGTGTTTCAGTGAAAGGCTACGGTGTTACTCGCCCGAAAGTTGAAGGCAACACAGCTGCTGCACATGCTGCAAACCGTCGTATTGAAGCAGTGGTTACTGCAACAATCAAAGAGAAAGTAGAGCGTTAATCTCTAACTGCTGATAAAAAACCGCCGTAAGGCGGTTTTTTTATGGCGCTGCAGAACTAAGTCTGCATTCTGATAAAGTTTCAGGGCTATCTGTCGATACTCTGTTTATACGTATTTAATCAGAGCCATTGCCATGTCATCGAAATACTTAGTTCTCTTGATACTGCTGACTTTGCATGTGCAGGCTGCAGCACAAAGCACCATGGAAGAATGGCATAGAGCAGATCTGAGCTGGCAAATGCCCGCTGACGAAGTCACGGAATTATCTGCTGGAGAAAACAGTTTTCTGGCATTAAAACGCTCCGCTTTTACCGCAAAAACCAAAGGCACTATTTTATTTGTTCCTGATTGGTCGCAGCACGCATCTAGCCCAAAATATCTGAATTTACTACGTAAAGAATTTAATGACTATGGCTGGGACACTTTGGCCATCGCAGTACCTGACGCACCTTTTGATTATGATTTAACGAGTCTGACCCAATACAAGGAGCAATTACAGCAACGTGTAGAGGTTGCTATGACCAGTGCTATGACAGAAAACAGCACAGTGATAGTAGTAGCTCAGGGCAGTAGTGCAGCTTTGGTTAGTCAACTTTATGCAGACAAAAAACTGCAGGAACCTCAATCTCTGATTCTATTGGAAGCTTATTTGCCCGCAGCAGAACAGCAAGGCAGTTTGCCAATGGCCATAGCCAAACAACAGGTACCCACCCTGGACCTGATGCAGGAGCAGGGAAATCAGCAAATTGCTGCACAGTGGCAACTCAGAAAACAGTTAGCAAAACAGCAGCAAAAATTGTTATATCGCCAACGCCAAATCAGTGGTCTTATTGCACAGGCAGAAACTCAGCAGCGGGTATTTAAAGAAATTTATGGTTGGCTGAGCTATCAAGGGTATTAAAAACCTCTTTTCCAATAAAAAAAACCTATTACACTGAGCGACATTTGAATTGCCTTGAGCTGTACCCCGGAGTAGTCAGACTATGTCGCCTTTAATCCAAACTGTATTGCTGCTGACCGCCAGCAATATTTTTATGACTTTTGCCTGGTACGGGCATTTAAAACATTTTAAGAGCTCGGCCCTTTACATAGCTATTGCCGTGTCCTGGGGTATAGCTTTGTTTGAATATATGCTGATGGTGCCAGCGAACCGCATTGGTCATCAGGTGTTAAGCCTTGCTCAGTTAAAAATTTTGCAGGAAGTCATTACACTCAGTGTTTTTATTCCTTTTGCAGTGCTGTACATGAAAGAGCCATTTAAATGGAATTATGTATATGCAGGTTTATGTCTGATGGGTGCCGTCTATTTTATGTTTTTCCGCGATTAAACCCTGTGTTTTCGGATCAACTCATAGGCCGCCTGAATGTCCTGAGTTTTTTGTTTGGCTAGCTCCATCAGTTCCGGTGGTAAACCTTGTGACATCAGTTTATCCGGATGATGTTGCGCCATTAATTTTTTGTAGGCCTTCTTCAATGTTGCTTCAGAGCTATCGGCACTGACGCCCAATATTTTGTATGCATCCGCCAGGCGACTGCCAACATCAGCGGTGTTGTTGGTGTTGCTTTTAGCGAAACGAGCTTCGGCTTCATACCGACTAAGCATCTGTTCGAGCTGAATAGCGCCAATACCCAATGCTGACGCTACCTGCAGTAGAATTTTCTGTTCTGCCTGACTTAAATGCAGATCAACATAAGCTGTACTGATTTGGATCTCCAGAAACATCAGTAGCATCTCGGGTCGGGACCTGTAGGCTGATTTAAACTCTGCCAGTTGTTCCAACAGTGGAAAATCTGCTTGCTTGCCATAACGAAAAGCATCCTGTGCTTCTTGCTTTTGCGTTGCAGTTAACCCCAGTTGTTCCATAAATAAGCTTGCTTGCTGAATATGAGAGCGGGTGACAACACCATTTGATTTGGCAATATGTCCCATCACGGCAAAAGTGGAGTAACGGAAAATACCTTGAGCTTCTGATCTGTCGCGGGAAAAACCATTAAAACCACCCCGACTGGCGAAAGCACCACCATAGGACTTATCAAACCAATGCCCAACCAGCAAACCAATGAACAAACCGGGAATTTTTAACAGCGCCATGCCAAACAAAGCACCAAGGATCTTACCCCACATTTGCTGACTCCAATTGCGCTGATAGCTGTTCCAACCGCTGTACTGTACCTATGTCATGCCAGATCCCCTGATAAAGTTCAGCCGTTATCTGATTTTGTTGCATGGCTTGTCGCAAATAGGGTGCCAGCTTTTGTTTCCCTTCAGCCACAGCACTAAAAAACTCCGGGCGGTAAATAGCAATACCACTAAAAGTAAAACACTCATTAGCAACGGCCTGTGCCTTACCCGAGACGTTGATACCAAAATCTCCCTTTGGATGTTGTAATGGATTAGGCACCAGCACCAAATGAGCCAGGCTATCGGCGGATAGTTTATCGGCCAACTGCTGATAAGGATAATCAGTGAATACATCCCCGTTGACGACAATAAAAGGTGCATCTCCCAATAAAGGCAATGCTCTCTTGATGCCACCTGCAGTTTCCAGACCTTCGGCCCCCTCGTCTGAATATTGAAGATGCAAGCCAAGATCCTGCCCCGAGCCAAGATGTAAAGGCAACAGATGTCCCAACCAGGCGTGGTTGATCACAATATCCTTAACTCCGGCTGCACTAAGGGCTTCCAGGTGATAGCGGATCAATGGTTTACCGGCGACTGGCAATAGAGGTTTAGGCAACACATCAGTTAAAGGACGCATACGTTCACCGCGGCCTGCTGCAAGTATCATCGCTTTCATATCAGGCCATAGCCTCCAGTGCTGGTTTTACTTTCTGGTTTAACCACAGATCCAGTTCCCGAAGCTGAGGATAATCAGACGTGGCTTCAAGCACATACTCGAAGACGCGCGGTAAATCAGCTAAGTAACCTGATTTTCCATCACGGTGGTACAAGCGGCAGAAAATACCACAGACTTTAATGTGCCTCTGCAATCCCATCCAGTCGAACCATAGCTTAAACTGCTGTGGGCTCACATCAGTGGACACTTCACCCTGCTCAAGCAGATGGTGATAAAACTCAAGACGCAGTGTGTTGACCAACTCAGCAGGCCATTTGATATAACAATCCTTCAGTAGAGATACAGCGTCATAGCTTACCGGACCAGTGACTGCATCCTGAAAATCGATCACGGCGAGTGTTTTATCTGGTTGCAGCATTAAATTTCGGGCATGGTAGTCCCTGTGCATACCTGCCTGCGGCTGTTGCAACGCTGTATCAGCCAGCAGCTGGAAATGACGTTGTAACATAGCCTGCTCTTGTTCATCCAGCCTTAGCTTTAAATGTTCCAGCACAAACCAATCGATGAAAATCTGCATTTCCCGCAGTAAAAATGCCAGGTCAAACACAGGCAGAGGACCCGCACTTGTGCGGCTGACAGAGCGGACTTGCTGCAGCTGTGACAAAGCCTGACGGTATAGCGTTGTCGCACTGTCCACGGAAAGTTTGGATAACAACAGCACATCACCTAAATCACTGAGTACTAACAGGCCTTGTTGAATATCCTGGGCAACTATCTGTGGAACCTGAAGACCTGCGGCGGCAAAAGCTTGCTGGGTCGCAACAAAACGACCGCAATCCTCTGCTGGAGTGGGCGCGTCCATCAAAATATAACTTTGTGTAGCGACGGAGAAACGGAAATAACGTCTGAAACTGGCATCTCCGGTGATAGGTTGCAACCGAATCACTTCACCAGGAAAACAAGCCGCTAAAAAACTTTGAATCAACTGCATTCGGGCCGGCACTTCACTCTCTCCATCAGGTCAAAGCCGCACTATAACGGATTAGCAGGATCCGGAAAATTGATTTATTATAGCTGGCTTGGTGTTCCGGTCATTTTCATCTGGTTCAGGTATTGTATTAAGTAGGTTGCATGACTCATTCTCTGACGTATCGCCTTATAATCATGGTGCTTGGTATTCCTTGTATTGCCCATGCAGAAGAGCAAACACCTCAACCTATTGAGCAATGTTACAGTGCGATAGAGATGCCAGCTAAGCTGAGCACTCTGTCTGCAAAAGACAATAGGTTACAAATTTTGTCAGATCGCATTCGAATGATGCAGGATCAGACAGCATTATTCGACGGCAATATCGAGATACTGTACCGCGATACCATGTTAAACGCTGTAAATGCTCAGGTAAGTCAAAAAGACCAAACCTTAGTCGCCAGTGGTGGAATTCAGTACTATAGCCAGGACCTGAAAGTCAGCAGCAGCCGTTTTAGTGCGCAGTTAAAAGAAGACAAAGCTATTTTGACTGAAGCGGATTATCAATTGATCAGCCAGTCAGGTCGTGGCCACGCCAAAGAAATGAGCGCGTTAAAAAAACAAATCAACCTGTCCGAAGCCAGCTTCACCACTTGCCCTGAAAACGACAGCAGTTGGGCCTTACACGCGGATAAAATCAACATTAATGCTGATGATGGCTGGGGCGAAGCCTGGCATTCGGTGATCAAAATTAAGGATGTGCCTGTTTTCTATTTACCTTACATGACCTTTCCGGTCAGCGATAAGCGTAAAAGTGGTTTATTGTTTCCAAAAATTGGCAGCTCGCAAAAGCTGGGGGTCGATCTTTCGGCTCCTTATTACCTGAATCTGGCAGAAAACTATGATGCCACTATAAGCCCACGTTTTATGAGTAAAAGGGGCGCGCAGCTTAATACAGAATTCCGTTATCTGACGCAGGCTCACAATGGTCTGTTGCAGTTAGAAATTTTGCCCGATGACAATGATAAACCAGCTGGCTTTGGCAGCCGTTATCTCACACATTTCAGCCACAGTGGCGATCTGTCCGAACGTTGGCGTGCCAGTGTTGATTTTACCGACGTTAGTGACGACGCCTATTTATCTGAACTAGGTTCTGATTACAGCAATCAAAGTGACACCCAACTCTATAGACAGGCCAGTCTGAATTATTTTGGCGATTATCTTCACTCAGAAATTCGGCTACAAGGTTTTGAAATATTGGGAAATTATTCTCCATCATACGCTGCCTTGCCTCAGGTTGATTTGAATTCAGCTACTCCGCTGGATTTAGCCGCAGGATTTGAGTTTAACTGGCATAGTCAATATGCACACTTTCGAAATGATGCAGCTCTAATCAACAGCGCAGATCGTTTACATCTGGAACCCAGCATACGCTGGCCTTTAATCACTCCGGCAGTGGAACTGGTTGCAGAAACCAGTTTGCTGCATACCAGATATCAGCAAAATACTGACCAAGAGCAGCAACTGGTGCAGGAAGAAGCCAACAGAACTGTGCCTAAAGTGCAGATCAATGCCAAGCTGAATATGGAAAGAGAGCTTGAATGGCAAGATTCTGGCTCTTTGCAGACTTTTGAACCTCAATTGCAGTACCTTTACATTCCCTACCGCGATCAGTCCAAGATAGGTCTGTACGATACAGCCAGACTACAGGATGACTATTATGGATTATTCCGTGAAAACAGGTATTCAGGTTTAGACCGCATTGCGGATACTAACCAGTTGACCATAGGCTGGACCACCAGACTGTACGATTCTCAGGATACTGAACTGTTCCGTTTTAGCCTGGGCCAAATCGTCTTTTTGGACGATCCTGAACCAATAGATAATTCACTGTTGGATGCAAAACAACCTGCAGATTCAGTGCTGGCATCGGAGCTGTTATGGAATTGGAGCAAAGGCTGGTACTTAAATACAGCATTGCAGTATGATTCAAGCAATGAGCGAATGGTAAAAAGCAATGTGACGCTGGACTATATCGCAGACGATAAAAGCCTAATTCAATTGAACCACCGCTACAGTCGTGAGGTCTCAGATTACGAAATTGCTCAGGTCGGCTTTTTAGGCACCACACCTATAGATGATAAATGGAAACTGATTGCCAGTTATTATCGTGACATCAACAAGCATCATATGATAGAAGCTAACTTTGGTTTGCAGTATGAATCCTGTTGCTGGGCACTGCGTGTAGTCGCTAAGCGTCAAATCAATACTAACCTTGAATTGGCTCTGAATGATTTGTCACAACCTCCGACTTTTGACAACGGTATTGCCATACAATTTGTTTTAAAAGGTTTTGGTGAAGGCGCAGGCTTCTCAGTCAGCGACATGTTATCAAACGGAATTTTTGGTTATAGACGTCCATATTTACTAAATAATTAATGTAGGAACCTATGAAGTTACAACTTTTGATTGCCAGCTCTGTGGCCGCATTTCTGGTCTTCTCGAGCCAGGCGGCAGAACAAAAGATCGACGGTGTCGCGGCTATCGTGAACAACGGTGTAGTACTGGATTCTGAAGTGACAGATATGGTCAATAAGGTGAAGCGTAATGCGCAAAGCCAGGGGCAAACTTTGCCTTCAGATCGTGCTTTACGCACTCAAGCCCTCGAACGTTTGATCAGCAACAGCTTACAAATGCAAATGGCCAAGCGTATGGGTTTGCAAATTACCGACCCACAACTGGATCAAGCCCTGGAGAACGTGGCTCGAGGCGAAAATTTAACTATGGAGCAATTCCGTCAGCGGATAGTTGCCGAAGAAGGCGACTACCAACAGTTTCGTGAACGCTTCCGCGAAGAAATTACCACAGGCGAAGTATTACGTGCCAACGTGCAACGTCGTATCTACATTAGTCCACAGGAAATTGAAAATCTGATGCGGGTGATGGAAGAACAAGGTGCCTCAAACGAACAATATAACATCGGTCACATTTTGATCTCCATTCCAAACCAGGCTAGTACTGAAGAGATCAATGAAGCCAAAGATCGCGCTGATAAAGTAATTAAGCTGTTACGCGAAGGCAGTGATTTTAAAAAGCTGGCTATCGCGTCATCTGCCGACAGCACAGCTTTGGATGGCGGTGACATGGGTTGGATGAACATCAATGAAATGCCTACCTTATTCTCTGACGCTATACGGGGTAAGAAAAAAACGGACATGATTGGACCTTTGCGTTCAGGTGCTGGCTTTCACATCCTGACCATTTTTGATATCCGTGGCGCTAACGTTGCAGAGCTGAACGAAGTAAAATCGCGTCACGTTCTGATCAAGCCATCTATTATCATGAGCGAGGAAAAAGCCAGAGATACACTGAAACAATTTGTGGCGGATTTCAAAGCTGGTAAAGCTGATTTCGCCGAATTCGCCAGTAAAAACTCTGAGGATCCGGGCTCTAAGCTAAAAGGTGGTGATTTAGGCTGGGCCGATCCAGCTATGTATGTGCCGGCTTTCCGTGACACCCTGAATAACCTGAAAATTCAGGAGATCAGCGAACCTTTCCGCACTGAACATGGCTGGCACATAGTACAACTTTTGGATAAACGTGTGGTCGACATGACAGCAGAGAAGAAACAGGATCAGGTATACCGGATGCTGTTTAATCGTCGCTTCAATGAAGAGCAGGCCAACTTCCTGCGTGAACTTCGTGATCAGGCCTTTATCGAAGTACTGGCGGATACTGAATGACCCTAAAGATAGCTATCACACCAGGTGAGCCGGCCGGTATAGGCCCTGACCTGGCTGTGATGTTGGCGCAAAAAGACTGGCCTGTACAGTTGATTGTTTGTGCGAACAAAGAACTGATGCAACAAAGAGCGGCAGCCTTAAAACTGCCGCTTCAGCTTTTACCCTACGACCCCAATCAGCAAGCGCAACAGCAACAAGCCGGTACTCTTTCTTATGTTGATTTCGCGCTCGAGGCTCCTGTAGTCGCAGGCCAGTTGAATGAGGCCAATGGTCGTTATGTAGTCGATACCCTGCGTTATGTTGGCGAAAAATCTATGTCTGGCGAATTCGATGCCATAGTCACAGGCCCGGTACACAAGGGAATTATTAACAAGGCCGGAATTCCTTTTAGTGGTCACACTGAGTTTTTTGCTCATCTGTCGAATACGCCTTATGTCGTGATGATGCTGGCGACACAAGGCTTGAGGGTGGCTCTGGCCACTACACATATACCATTGGCTTATGTCGCAAAAGCCATTACCAAAGAACGTCTGCAAAAAGTCATCTCAGTGCTACACCATGATTTACAACATAAATTCGCAATCGATTCGCCTGTGATTTATGTCTGTGGATTAAATCCGCACGCTGGCGAAGATGGCCATCTGGGAAGGGAAGAAATTGATATCATCAGCCCGACTCTGGACGAACTGCGTTCGGCTGGGATGAACCTGATTGGGCCCTTGCCAGCTGACACCTTGTTTCAGGCGAAGTACCTGGACCATGCTGATGCAGTACTGGCAATGTACCATGATCAGGGATTACCAGTGTTGAAGTACAAAGGTTTCGGTCGCTCCGTGAATATCAGTCTGGGCTTACCTTTAATCAGAACCTCTGTCGACCATGGAACTGCACTGGATTTAGCCAGTACAGGAAAAGCCGACCCGGGAAGTTTATTCCATGCCCTGGAACAAGCCATTTATTTAGCGCAAAGAGCCAAGTTATCACATGACAGATAAAGTACACCTGGGACATACAGCCCGAAAACGTTTTGGTCAAAACTTCTTACACGACCCCGTGGTGATTGAGCGTATAGTCAAAGCCATTAACCCAAAATCCACAGACATATTGGTCGAAATAGGCCCAGGATTAGGCGCTATTACAGAACCAGTGGCAGAGAAGTCAGGCCATCTGACAGTGGTCGAGCTCGACCGGGATCTGGCTCAGCGCTTGAGGGAACACCCTGTGCTGGCTGAAAAATTGACTATACACCAGGCTGACGCGATGAAATTTGATTTCCGCCAATTGCTGCAACCAGGTAAGAAATTAAAAGTCTTCGGTAACTTGCCCTATAATATTTCCACCCCCCTGCTATTTCATCTGTTCGACTATGCTGACGACATAGAAAATATGCATTTTATGCTGCA
>NZ_JAIWOI010000097.1 GCF_020217005.1 Rheinheimera sp.
AAAAGAAGTGGTTGAACGTATGACTGCGGGCCATGGCTCTAAAACTTACGGTCGTTTATCTGTAATGACACAGTTTTTCTGTCATGCAATGCCCGTGGTTGAAGTTGGACCGGGCGCCTTTAAACCCGCGCCTAAAGTGCACTCTGCTGTTGTACGTCTAATCCCTAAACCTGCCTCAGAGCGCCAGGACGTGCCTGTTGCCGTCTTGAACAGAGTCTGTCTTGAAGCCTTTAATCAACGCCGGAAAACATTACGTAATTGCTTTAGCAATTTTGCTACTGCCGAACAGATTATTGAAATGGGTATAGACCCAAGCCTGAGGCCCGAACAATTAAGCGTCGAGCAGTTTATCGGTATTGCACGCTGGCTGCATCAACAAGAGCTGAATCAGTTATGAGCCTGAGTTTTGAAATTCCTGTTTCGGTAGAGACTTTTTATGTCGCGGCTCAGTCTGATGCAGCGAATCATAGATATGTATTTGCCTACACTATAACTATTAAAAACCATAGCGCTGAAACTGTGCAGTTGCTGAAAAGGTATTGGCTAATCACTGATGCCAATGGCAAAGAAACTGAAGTGCATGGTGACGGCGTAGTAGGTGAGCAGCCTCAGCTTGCACCGGGTTCAAGTTATAGCTACACCAGTGGAGCA
Organism: Rheinheimera sp.; assembly: GCF_020217005.1. GTDB lineage: Bacteria > Pseudomonadota > Gammaproteobacteria > Enterobacterales > Alteromonadaceae > Pararheinheimera. The sequence continues at coordinate 652 of NZ_JAIWOI010000097.1, forward strand.
GTGCTGGAAACGCCTGTCGGCACTATGCAAGGACATTACGAAATGACCAGTCAAAGCCAACTGAGCTTCAAAACTGCCATTCCGTTGTTTCGTCTGGCCATCCCTAACATACTGAACTGAGCCTATGCCACGGTACGTGATTGGGGATATTCAGGGCTGCTTCACACAACTGCAATCTCTATTAACCAAAATCAGCTTTGCACCTGAGAAAGATGAGTTGTGGTTTTGTGGCGACTTAATTGCACGAGGTCCTGATTCATTAGCTACTTTGCGCTTTGTTCGTTCTTTAGGGAATAAAGCCAAAGTAGTGCTGGGCAACCATGATCTGCATTTTCTCGCATGCGTTTTTGGTTTTGCTCAGGTTGACGCCCGGGATAACTTGCAGGAGTTGCTACAAGCCCCAGATTTATCAGAGCTGGTGCAATGGTTACAGCAACAGCCATTGATGCACTTTGAGCAGGAGCAACAACTTTTGCTGGTCCATGCTGGTCTTGCCCCTTCCTGGGAGCTTGACCAAGCTCTGGTTGCTGCGGCTCAGGTCAGCAAGGTATTAAAACACCAGCCTGAACAGCTGTTTGCCGCTATGTACGGTAACACTCCAGCCTTATGGCCGGAAGTCCAGACTGAAGAAGAATCCTGGCGTTTTACTATCAACAGTTGTACCCGTATGAGATTTTGTCTGGCAAATGGTGCACTTGAACTCAAAGAAAAGCGTCATCCGGATAAAGTCGTTAATCTGACACCCTGGTATCTGTTTTGGCAACAGAGACCCCATCCTCAGATCTTTTTTGGCCACTGGGCCAGTTTAATGGGACATAGTCCGGTAGCTGGCATTCATGCTCTGGACACCGGATGCGTTTGGGGAAATTATTTAACTGCCTATTGTATTGAGACGACACAGCGTTATAGTGTTTCTGACTAAAAATAACGCTATAATGCAGCGTCGTTAAAAATGTTGTACTTTGAATTTTTATTGTGTGGTGACAGGGCTGAATTGGCCCTTTTAGCCTGGATACTGGGAGTAAGGTTATGAAGTTAACGGTAGCACTTCGGATTATTGGCGGTTTTGGTGTCATTTCACTGCTTCTGCTTGTGATCGGTATTACCTCGTACATGAGCTTGAATAGTATCAATGCCTCAACCACGCAAGTGAATCAAATTTCGATCCCTGCGCTGGAAAACAGCGCAGTGTTGCAAAGCGAATTTGTGAAAATGAGCAAAGTCAGTTTACAGGCGTTTTATGCCACTGAAGTTAAACAGGTTAAAGACCTGGAGACTCAGTTTGCTGCAGAACAGGCTTTATATGATACAGCGGCCAAAGCTTTGCAAGCTGTAGTATCAGAAGAAGAAACACTGGCAAATTCATTTAAACAAGTGTCAAACTCTTACACTGAGTTTACTCCTGTCAGCAAAAAACTTTTTGCTGAGCTGAGTAAAAGCCTGACTTTACGTGATCAGATCGCGACTCAATTATCAGACGTGGAATTAAATGCCGACGATTCAGCTTCATTGTTACTGGATTTCAGTGACGTAAGAGATGTAAACCGTCGTTTTCCTCAAGCCAGCAAAGCTGCAACTGACTTAGAAACGGGCTTAAACACACTGGTCAGTGTTGTAGTTGATTTAACCCGTACCACTTCAGCAACAACAGCAGACACCATCAGCAACGAAGTAAAATCTCGTTTAGAAGGTGTAACGCAACAAATGAATACTATTAAAACTGAAGCTGGTTCCAGCGTGGATATGGTCGCGGACTTAGATGAGAAAATTACTGCTATCCATGACTTACTATCAGGTGATGAAGGCATATTGGCATTAAAAGCACAAATGTTAGCCGCCTCTGCAGAAGCTCAAAAACTGTTGGCGCAGGCCGAGACTCACAACAAAACTGCGCTGGATGGCTTGAACCAACTTCTCTCCCGTGCCCGCACTGTTGCTGGTGAAATTCAGGAAGAAGCTCAATCTGACGTATCAGGTGCCATTACTACCATCTTTTTGGTGGTGTTGATTTCCATCGGTTTAGCCGTAGGCATTGCCATGGTGACAGTACGCAGCATTACAATACCGCTGGCTAAAGTGAATGAAATTTTAGGTGTGGTAGCGTCCGGTGATCTGACTAAACGTCTGGATGATAACGCACAGGACGAATTTGGTGACTTAGCCCGTAACTGTAATCAGGTAATCACCAACTTACGTCAATTGATTCAGGGTATTATTTCGCGTTCTACCCAGCTTGCTGCAGCTTCTGAGCAGACCTCTGCCATTACGGTCGAAACGACTACCGCAATTCGTGAACAGAAGTCTCAAGTTACTCAGGCCGCTACAGCAACTACAGAGATGAGCAGCACCTCACAAGGCGTGATGCAAAGCTCTAACGACGCTTTAGCAGAAATTAAGAATGCTGACAGCGAAGCTGAACGGGTTAAAGTTATCTCCGAAAATAACAAGCAAACCATACTGCAGTTATCTAAAGAAGTAGATCAAGCTTCTACTGTAATCAATAAACTGCATAAAGACAGTGCGTCAATAGGCAGCATTCTTGACGTTATCCGCGGTATTGCAGAGCAGACCAACCTGCTGGCATTAAATGCTGCAATTGAAGCAGCCCGTGCTGGTGAGCAAGGTCGTGGTTTTGCGGTGGTAGCTGATGAGGTTCGCTCTCTGGCGAGCAAAACTCAAGCATCCACTCAGGAAATTCAGGCGATGATTCAGGTTCTGCAAACCGGTGCACATGCAGCGGTAGAAGCGATGAACAAAGGTAAAAAGCAAGCGGAAAATTGTGTAACTCAAACTGAAGTTGCTGCTCAGGCCCTTGAGTCTATCACTAATGCTGTTCACCTGGCACACGATATGAGCGAGCAAATCTCACATGCTGCTAAAGAACAGAATCAGGTTTCTAACGAAATCAGCCACCTGTTAGAGTCTATTGTGACCATAGCCGAGCAGACGGCTTCTGGTGCAGAGCAAACCTCACAATCAAGCCACGAAGTAGCACGTTTAGCTGAAGAGTTACGTCAATCTGTAGACCAGTTCAAAGTCTGAACTGGTTTATGATTTGTGCTAAAAAAAATCCGCCATAAGGCGGATTTTTTATTGAGCCACAAAGAGGTGATTACTCACCACCGCCAGCACGTTCTTTTAATACAGCGAGTAAAGGAGATGCGGCAAAACCATTGCCTTCAGCCCAAGCCACATCACCTGAAGCGGCAACATGGGCTGCTGGTAACTGTTTAACAATGAACTCACCCACATCTGCCGCGTTGTTTTTAATTGCAAAACGCACCAGGCTATCGCCGTTGCAGGTTACACCATCATAAATATTTCTTAAACGCAGGCGATAATCACTTAATACCTTACGTAATCTATTTTTATCATCAGCCTTAACATAGTCGCACATCGAAGCCGCTAACTGGTCGTCAGCATGCACTACCGGCGACACCAATACCGCACCGGCCACCACCACACCACAGAACACTGCTGGCAACAATTTCATACATTACTCCTGAAGCAGTCAAAAAACAGACAAAAGTATAGTAACAATATGTGACAACAGGTGCAATGCAGTCCTGTTCATTCTCTGTTCAGCGTGCGGAAATGATAAGAATAAGGATTGTTAGAGTCTGGTTGATATTGTTCTGACGCTACTTCACGCCAATTTCCAACCTGAAGGTAATCAGGAAAAAAGGCATCACCTTCGACGGCCAGCTCAATATCAGTGATATACAGAGTATCGGCTAATGGCAGCACCTGGCGATAAATCTCAGCGCCACCTATCACCATGACTTCAGCCTCATCCTGCACCAGCGCCAAGGCCTGTTCTATACTCTGTACCCAGTCAGCATCAGTTGTCAAAGCGCCACTTTGTCTGCTGATCACTATATTACGGCGTCCAGGAAGTGCCTTACCAATAGATTGATAAGTTTTACGGCCCATAATCACCGGCTTGCCTAAAGTCACCTTCTTAAAATGCTTCAGATCAGCCGGCAGATGCCACGGCATCTGATTGTCTTTGCCAATTACTCTGTTATTGGCCATAGCCGCTATCATTGCAATCCGCATTTTCACCTCAGCGCCTGTAAATTACTTCAACGTCGTAGTCGTCTTCATCAAAGTCATCATCTTCATCATCAATGTCGTCTGCAACTGACAGCACATCCTGATGATAATCATCCCATTTGAAGTTCACGGCATCTTCCACCTGCTCTCTTGGTTTCTCTACCGGCAGCAATTCAATGTAATTTAATATATCAGCTGCTAATCGTTCAGTATTAGTTCGACTCGCGGCAGCTATTTTATGAACTTCGCCTTGCCAGTTAATCGCTTTGGTAACACGTTCAATAATTTCTTCCAGCTCGTCTTCCAGCACTAAATCCAGTTTATTAAAGACTAACCAACGTGGTTTATTGGCTAACTTTTCGCTGTATTTATCCAGCTCTTTTAAAATAGTCACTGCATTCTCGGCCGGATCTGAGCCATCAGCTGGCAATACATCCACAACGTGCAATAACAGACGGCAGCGTTCCAGGTGTTTTAAGAACTGAATACCTAAACCTGCACCTTCGGCAGCGCCTTCGATCAGACCAGGAATATCGGCGATGACAAAAGAGCGGTGACTTTCAACCCGCACAACCCCAAGATTAGGCACCAGGGTGGTGAAGGGATAATCAGCAACTTTTGGCTTAGCTGAAGACACAGCGCGTATCAACGTCGACTTACCAGCATTCGGCAGACCTAATAAGCCTACATCAGCGAGCAGCAACAGTTCTAAGCGAATATTACGTACTTCCCCTGGGGTGCCATTGGTTTTCTTGCGCGGTGCTCTGTTAGTACTGCTGGTAAAGCGGGCATTACCCAAGCCATGCCAACCGCCTTTAGCAATCATCAGCTTCTGGCCATTTTTAGTTAAATCGCCAATGACTTCTGCTGTGTCTATATCGACAGCGCGAGTTCCAACAGGCACCCGTAAAATCAAATCATCGCCACGTTTACCTGTACAGTTGGTACTCATACCATTCTGACCACGTTCCGCCTGATGATACTTTTCGAACTGATAATCCACCAGCGTGTTCAGGTTGGTATCCGCCATTAAATAAACATCACCACCATCACCACCATCGCCGCCGTTAGGACCACCTTTGGCGACAAATTTTTCGCGACGGAAACTGACAATACCGTTGCCGCCATCGCCGGCTTCAACCCGAATTTCCGCTTCATCTACGAATTTCATCTGGACTATCCTGATCTAAAAAACTATGGGCTCATTATACTATCAATTCATGCATGCTATGAATGCATTGCACGCTTCCGCTGAATTGAAAGTAATAAAATTGATCTTCAGCACGCTGAAGTATCAGACTTTGATCGATTCTTAATAAAAAAGCCCCGCACTAGGCGGGGCTTTTCGAAGCAATGCGTCGTTATTCGCTAACGATGCTTACGAACTTGCGATTGTTTTCGCCTTTCGTTTCGAATTGCACTTTACCGTCAGTTAAGGCGAATAATGTGTGGTCTTTACCGATACCAACATTACTACCAGCGTGGAATTTAGTACCACGTTGACGAACGATGATGTTACCAGCTAATACTGACTCACCACCAAAACGTTTCACACCTAAGCGTTTCGCTTCTGAATCGCGACCGTTACGAGTGCTACCTACACCTTTTTTACTTGCCATGAGTAGTTACTCCTTCGATTACGCGCTGATGCCGGTAATTTTCACTTCTGTAAACCACTGGCGGTGACCAGCTTGTTTACGGTAGTGCTTACGACGACGGAATTTGACGATTTTAACTTTATCGCCACGGCCATGGTTGACCACTTCCGCTGTTACTTTACTGCCTTCAACTAAAGGAGTACCGATCTTGATGTCTTCGCCGTTAGCGATCATCAGAGCTGAAAATTCAATAGTTGCGCCGGTTTCTAAGTCTAGTTTTTCTAGACGAAGGGTTTGCCCTTCCGTTACACGGTGCTGTTTACCACCACTTTGGAAAACCGCGTACATAGTTAACTCCGTACAAATCACGCCGACTTTTAAGGGCGTGTTAATTATAATCACAGGGCGCGAATTGTACGCAATTTCCCCTACCCCCGCAAGTACAATTATTAAAAAGATCAGTGGGCAACAAAAAGGATCGGGTTTTACTTTAGCTGATCCGCTGCAATAGTGTAGAATCTGCCACATTCTATACCTAAGCAGTTGTTTTACCAGATGACGCTCGAAGAGATCCGCCTGCTCAGTCTTGATGACATGACGGCCGTGAACCAACATATATTCTCTCAGCTTAGCTCTGAGGTGGCGCTGATTAATCAGCTTGGCATCTATATTGTTAATAGTGGTGGTAAACGTCTGCGCCCACTATTAGCCGTATTGGCGGCCCGAGCGCTGGGTTATCAGGGTCAACAACATATTACCCTTGCCACCATAGTGGAATTCATTCATACAGCGACTTTGTTGCACGATGACGTTGTTGACGAGTCCTTGTTGCGCCGTGGTAAAGAAACGGCCAATGCAGTCTTTGGCAACCAGGCCAGTGTATTAGTTGGCGACTTCCTTTATACAAGAGCATTCCAGTTGATGGTATCGCTTGATAAAATGCAAATCATGCAAATCCTTGCTGATGCAACCAACATCATTGCAGAAGGCGAAGTGCTGCAGTTGATGAATGTCAACGACCCGGAAACGTCCGAACAGAGTTATATGCAAGTCATTTACTGCAAAACAGCCAAACTATTTGAAGCTGCCACACAGTTAGCCGCTATTTTGGCAAATCAATCTGAATCTGTGGTCCATGCGATGAAACTCTACGGCATGCATTTGGGCACGGCGTTCCAGTTGATTGACGATGTTCTGGATTACCAGGCTGACGCGGATGAGCTGGGTAAAAACATAGGCGACGATTTAGCTGAAGGTAAACCTACATTACCTTTGATTTATGCACTGCGTCATACCAGCGGTGACGACCAGCAACTGCTGAAAGATGCGATCGAACAAGCCAATGGTATGCAACATCTGGAACGTATCATGGCGATACTGGAACGCACCAAAGCTTTCGATTACACACGCCGCATGGCGGAGCAAGAAGCAGAAAAAGCCCGGCAATCTATCGCCTTTTTACCAGAATCTGGTTACAAAGACGCCTTGTTGACCTTGGCTGATATCGCAGTACAGCGCAATCACTAAAACAATCTGCCTTAAAAAGCAAAAGCCAGCTTAAGCTGGCTTTTTTATTCTCAGAACAATCTTAGTTTGCGTTAGCAACAAACTCTTCGCCTAATGTGATGTCAGCTTTTAAAGTGCCTAACATGTCATTCATGGCTTTTTGCTCATAGGCGCTTAACTCACCGATAGGTAACAGAGCTTCAACACCGTTTTTGCCTAATACGATAGGTTGAGCGAAGAAACGAGCGTGTTCGCCTTGACCTTCAACATAAGCATACTCAGTCACTTTTTCACCTTGTAAGCCTTTAATTAAAGACACACAGAAACGGGCGGCTGCCTGACCCATAGACAGAGTAGCTGATCCGCCACCGGCTTTAGCTTCCACTACTTCAGTACCAGCGTTCTGGATACGATAGGTCAACGAAGATACTTCTTCGTCTGTGAAAGCGACATCTTTTACCTGAGATAATAATGGCAGAATAGTAGTACCGCTATGACCACCGATCACAGGAACTATAATTTCCTCAGGATTTTTGCCTTTTAATTCAGCAACAAAAGTCTCAGCGCGGATCACGTCCAGTGTCGTAACACCAAACAAACGCTTAGGATCATAAGTACCTGCTTTTTTGAATACTTCAGCAGCAATAGCAACTGTAGTATTGACCGGGTTAGTGATCACACCTACTAAAGCTTTAGGACAGTTCACAACAATGGCTTCTGCCAGAGTTTTTACGACGCCAGCGTTGATATTAAATAAATCAGAGCGGTCCATACCTGGCTTGCGTGGCATACCAGCAGGGATCATCACAATGTCTGCACCAATCAGCGCTTTATCCAGGTCTTCTTTACCAAAACCTGTAATTTTTACCGCTGTCGGGATATGACTTAAATCTACAGCAACACCCGGAGTCACAGGGGCTAAGTCGTACAGGGCTAAATCAGTACCAGCTGGTAAGTTTAACTTCAATAATAAAGACAGAGCCTGACCTATACCACCAGCAGCACCTAATACGGCAACTTTCATGCTATTCTCCCAATTTACGGTTCAAAAGAAACGCGCCAACAATACTGAAATGTGGCACAAAATACAAATCACTTACGCCTAAAGTCTAAGCATTTTATCTGATTTTGGTGTAATTTACTTGCTGAACCACAGTATTAGTCCAAGTTCGGTCGAGACGGCCGCAAAAACAAAAAGTTTAATTAAAAATGATGACTAAACAATCCAAACAAGAAGCGTTGATTCAGGCCTTTAAATCCTTGCTGAAAGAAGAACGTTTTGGCTCCCAAAGTGACATCGTTGATGCGCTTAAAGCTGAAGGATTTGACAATATAAGCCAGTCAAAAGTGTCACGGATGCTAAGCAAGTACGGTGCAGTACGAACCCGCAATGCTAAGCAGGAAATGGTATATTGTTTGCCACCTGAACTTGGGGTTCCAACAACAAAAAGCCCGTTACGGCAATTAGTGCTGGATATTGAACACAACGATGTGATGATTATTATCCGTACTAGTCCTGGTGCGGCTCAACTGATTGCCCGTCTATTGGACTCAGTTGGTAAAGCAGAAGGCGTGCTTGGCACTATAGCTGGGGATGACACTATTTTCATCGCCCCCACCAGCGTGAAAAATATTAACTTCACTTTAAATAAGGTGACAGAACTATTTGAAAAGGTCTGAACCGGCCTGCTCTTCCAGAAAATTAATAGAGGGGGCAAAAAAAGCAGCCCCCGCTTCGATCTGACAATAATCCAACAATAAATCTGAATGTTCAGTTTCCCGGCCTAACCTGCACACTAACCAATCTGGTATATCAGTTGCATTTGCAGAGAAACCAACGGAGATCATGCCTTGCGAGCGAATATCTGCTACCGGCATATTTTGCCAAAGAATTTGTCTGCGGCCCTGCTCATTTTCGAGTGCTGTTTTGTCTGCATGAGAGTTCGACAAGCGCTGCGCTGACGGCACCAACTGGCCATCGAGTTTGTTGCGTCCCATCACAGCCTCTTGTTCAGCCATAGTCAGCTGTTGCCAGCGCTGCAAATCATATTGATAGCGCAGCATATAAACATAACTGCCTGCACACATTGAGCTCTTCAACTCATTGCTGATCAAAGCGCAACTTCGTCTTAACTTGCCTTTGGGATTGTCAGGACTGTCATGAAACCCAGTCAGATTCCGCCCATCCA
>NZ_JAIWOI010000098.1 GCF_020217005.1 Rheinheimera sp.
GATAACGAAAGGCATGCAACTGTTCATACAAATCAACATGAGGTTGCAGCAAATGATAAATTTGTTGAGTTGCAATATGGATCACATCAAAACGATCCGCCCGAATTTGAATCAGCAAATCAGGAGATACAACAGGTAAACCTGCCGCATTGTCGGTGAAATCAGGCCAAGGGGCGGGTTGTTGTTCTGGATACAGATGTGCCCAGTAGTTTTGGCCCACCGCAACCACTACATTGAGCATGGCCTCTGAAAATTGATCGGATAAGCGCTCCGCTAGCATAGGAACTTTAGCCAACTGCAAGCGTACATAATGCTCATGGCCATCCAGGGCGTTTAGCAATACATAACAACAATGCAAGTTTGCTTCGGCACAAATGCCTGATTGTTCCCGCGCCATAACCATCTCTTCAGAATTTAGGGAGCGCGATCATACCAATTTGGCCGGTAATGGTCAGTAGTTTTCACAGCAATCTACATCAGTCAGACAATTGTCCTCAGTCTTTGTGAGATATATCTCACAAATGAGTAAGCCAATCTAGTATTTAGTGCAAGCAACACTCTGGAAACAATTTTCTATACCATTGATTATTAAGGATATAATCCAATATTATTGCAGGTTACAATAATATTTCACTACAAGTATTTAACAAAAGAGGTCCTACTCCCGGGTAAAATGTACGATAATTAATTCGTCGCTGGAACTGACAGCTGAACATGATGTTTAGCAGGACAAGCTACAGGAAGTAGCAGCAGGAAGCAGGGACACCAATGGATTGTGCAAGGTAGCACAAGGAAGAAAAGGACAGGCTCAGGATTGAGTACACATCTTCAGGATGAAGATACAAGGGATAGGGATTCTGCCGGAGGCAGATGGTACTCTCAGGAAGAGAGTAAAATGGATAGGGACTCTGCTGGATTGCAGTTGGAATGTTCAGGAAGAACACAGGGATGATCCATCAAGGATAGTGGTTGGTAGGATGCCACCAAGTTTTAGGGGCCGCGAAGTTCGCGGCCCGTCTTGTTTTAACAGTACCCTGTTTTATCTTCTTTTTATTCCATCAAGCGATATCAAATCCGCACCAAATGAATGCATCCTCTGCGCTATGCTGAAGCATTTTAGAGTTTTCGCACTAACAATTATGTTGTTTTTTTCTGCAAGGCCCTTTTCCTGTTTGAAAACAGCTGTTAGATTACATCCGTTCTTTGCAAAATGATTTGGCGACTGCACTAAAACAGCGCACAGGTCCGTGGCTAAGACCACAAGAAAAAACCCCGGAAGCTTGCGCCGCCGGGGTTGTCTGATAAAGACAAAGGACAAGGATAGACGAATTTGGTGGTACGGGTTTAGTTGCCAAGACCAACTGCTACTTGCGTAGCTGCTGGCTTGGCAACCAGCTCCTGAGAAGCCCCACCGGCTCTCCCCAGGCTGCCTACTTTACTGTCGATACAAATTCAGGATAGGCTTCTACACCACACTCAGAACGATCAACACCTTCATATTCTTCTTGCTCAGTGACACGGATGCCCACAGTCATTTTCAATGCAAACCACACGACTAAACTCACCACAAAAACCCAGATGAATATAGTAGCGGCGCCAGCCAGTTGACCTACTAAAGAGGCCGACTCTTTGGTCAGAGGAACAATCAATAATCCAAATAAACCTACAGTACCGTGCACTGAAATGGCACCTACCGGGTCATCAATTTTCAACTTGTCTAAGGCCAGGATAGAACCTACCACCAACACACCGGCAATAGCGCCAAAAATAGAAGCTTCTAAAGGAGTTGGCGTTGAAGGTTCAGCGGTAATGGCCACCAATCCTGCTAAAGCACCGTTTAACGCCATGGTCAAATCAGCCTTTTTGAACAGCAACATGGACAAGCCAATTGCAGCTATAGTTCCGGCAGCTGCTGCAGCATTGGTATTTAAGAATACCACTGCAACTGCATTTGCGTTGGCAATATCACCTAATTTCAGTACAGAACCGCCGTTAAAGCCAAACCAGCCTAACCACAGAATTAGAGTACCTAAAGCCGCCAGTGGCATGTTGGAGCCAGGGAAAGCATGAGCTTTGCCGTCTTTGCCATATTTGCCTTTACGGGCACCTAACAACAGAACACCAGCTAAAGCCGCAGCTGCACCAGCTAAATGCACTATGCCTGAACCCGCGAAATCAGAGAAACCTAAATCACCCAGGCTGTACAGACCGAATACAGACTGACCACCCCATGTCCAAGAACCTTCCATTGGATAAATCACACCTGTCATGACCACGGCAAAGGTCAGGAAAGCCCATAACTTCATCCGTTCAGCTACGGCACCAGAGACAATAGACATAGCCGTTGCTACAAACACTACCTGGAAGAAGAAATCCGAGGCTTTAGAGTAGATAGCTTTACCTTCAAAACCGTTTTCGCGTTCGGCGAAACTGGTTAAGGTTTGGGCCACATCGACTTCACCAATACCAGTTAAGAAGTAACCACCGCCATACATCAACTGGTAACCGCAAATCAGGTACATTACACATGAGATTGAATACAACACCACATTTTTAGTCAAAATCTCAGTGGTATTTTTTGCTCTGACTAAACCAGCCTCCAGCATAGAGAAGCCAGCGGCCATCCACATCACTAACGCGCCACACACCAAAAAGTAAAAGGTGTCCATCGCAAACTGTAAATGATAAATTTGTTCCTGCATGATTTACCCCTTAGATGGCTTCTGAGTCCATTTCACCTGTGCGAATACGCACCACTTGTTCTAGATCGTAAACGAAGATTTTTCCGTCACCGATGCGGCCTGTATGTGCAGCTTTTTGGATGACTTCCAATAGACGCTCGACGTTTTCATCCAATACCGCAATCTCTAATTTTACCTTAGGTAAAAAATCGACCTGATATTCAGCTCCCCGATAGAGTTCTGTATGACCTTTCTGACGACCGAAGCCTTTTACTTCAGTGACAGTAAGACCTTCAATACCGATGTCCGCTATGGCTTCACGGACATCGTCAAGCTTGAATGGCTTGATGATGGCACATACGAGTTTCATGGTTATTATCCTTATGGTGTCTTGTTGCATTTGCCAATAAGACAAGAAAACCTTGTGCCAAGATTTTTAATCTTTAATTTTCAATAACTTGAGATTTATTTTTTTGAAAGTCTAAAAAAAACGCACCAATAAGGTGCGTTTTTTCACTGCCAGAGTGCAGCGCTGAGGTACAATAACTAAATCAGGCGGGTAAAAATTGTTGCCATTGCTGCACTAAATGCAGCAGATCTTCCAGGCCACATTCGGCATAAAGCTGGCTCTGATCCAGCTCCAAATCCTGCTCTGGATCCAACTCAATGCTTGAGCTTCCTTCCTGCAACAACGAGAAATGACAAATCACCACTTCAGAGGCCTGTACTGTCAGGCGATACTCTTTACCATCCCATTGGTACTGACTCTGCGCATTCAGGCGCTGTAGCTGCTCCAGCAAGCTTTGATAAGCACTGGCTCGCCGTTCAAACTCATCCAATAAAAAACACTGCAAAGCCAGCTGCTCAGAACTTAACTTCAGGCTGTAGCGCTTCGCATCAGAGTTGTAGATAAAATCGAATTCCATGCCATGGTTCCTGAAAAGCAAAAGACCCGCTAAGTGCGGGCCTTTTAGCTAAAAACACTATTGCCAGTAAATTATACAGCTTGCTGAATAATTACATTGGCCGCTTTGCTGGTGTACTGGCTCATCTGATGGAAATTCAGGTAGCGGTAGGTATCCGCTGCTGTGGTTTCAATCTGCTTCGCGTACTCCAGGTATTCAGGCACTGTTGGCAGGCGGCCGATGATAGATGCCACAGCAGCTAATTCAGCAGATGCCAGATACACGTTAGCGCCCTGACCTAAACGGTTCGGGAAGTTACGGGTAGAAGTAGAAACCACTGTAGTGTTGTCGCCTACACGAGCCTGGTTACCCATACATAATGAACAACCAGGGATCTCAATACGGGCACCAACACGGCCGTAAATACCGTAATAACCTTCTTCAGTCAGCTGATCTTTATCCATCTTGGTTGGTGGAGCTATCCACAGACGGGTTGGGATCTGGCCTTTAAACTTATCTAACAATTTTCCGGCAGCACGGAAATGGCCGATGTTGGTCATACAAGAACCGATAAAGACTTCATCGATTTTGTCACCTGCAACTTGAGACAATAAACGGGCATCATCCGGGTCGTTTGGTGCACACAGAATTGGCTCTTTGATTTCAGCCAGATCAATTTCAATTACTGCAGCATATTCAGCATCAGCGTCAGCACGTTCCAGTTTTGGATCGGCTAACCAGGCTTGCATCGCCTGAATACGACGCTCAATAGTACGGACGTCGCCGTAACCTTCGCTCAGCATCCACTTGAGCATCACGATGTTGGATTCTAAGTATTCCGCCACTGAAGCTTCAGACAAAGTGATAGTACAACCTGCAGCTGAACGTTCCGCTGAAGCGTCAGACAATTCGAAGGCTTGTTCAGCCGTTAAATGTTCCAGACCTTCAATCTCTAATACACGGCCAGAGAAAATGTTGACCTTGCCTTTCTTCTCAACAGTCAGTAATCCTTGCTGAATAGCGTAGTAAGGGATTGCGTGCACTAAATCACGTAAAGTGATACCAGGCTGCATTTCACCTTTAAAACGCACCAGCACAGACTCAGGCATATCCAGTGGCATCACACCAGTAGCCGCAGCAAAAGCCACTAAACCAGAACCAGCTGGGAAAGAAATACCAATAGGGAAACGGGTATGAGAGTCACCACCAGTACCTACAGTGTCTGGTAACAACATACGGTTTAACCAGCTGTGGATTACACCATCACCTGGACGCAACGAGATACCACCACGGTTCATAATGAAATCTGGCAGTGTGTGGTGCGTGTTCACGTCAACCGGCTTAGGGTAAGCCGCAGTGTGACAGAAAGACTGCATCACTAAGTCGGCAGAGAAACCTAAACAAGCTAAGTCTTTTAACTCATCACGAGTCATAGGGCCTGTCGTATCCTGAGAACCTACTGTGGTCATTTTTGGTTCACAGTACTGGCCAGGACGAATACCTTTCACGCCACAAGCTTTACCCACCAGCTTCTGCGCTAAAGTGAAACCTTTGTTAGTCACTTCAGTCACAGCAGGACGTTCAAACACTGTAGAGTGAGATAAACCTAAAGCCTCGCGGGCTTTGTCTGTTAAACCACGACCTATGATCAGAGGAATACGGCCACCGGCACGCACTTCATCAAGCAGCACGTTAGAGCGCAGTTCAAAGGTAGACACAACTTCATCAGTACCGTGGCGTTTTACCACACCCTGATGTGGGAAAATGTCAATCACATCACCCATGTTCATTTTAGATACGTCTAATTCGATAGGTAACGAACCTGAGTCTTCCATGGTATTGAAGAAAATCGGGGCAATTTTGCTGCCTAAACAGACACCGCCAGTGCGCTTGTTTGGTACAAATGGAATGTCTTCACCCATAAACCACAGCACTGAGTTAGTGGCTGATTTACGGCTTGAACCTGTACCTACCACGTCACCTACATAAGCCAGCGGGAAACCCTTGGCGATTAAAGCTTCGATTTGTTTCACAGGGCCTTTTGAACCTGGCGCATCAGGCTCGATACCATCACGGCTGTTCTTCAGCATAGCTAAAGCATGCAGAGGAATGTCAGGGCGCGACCAGGCATCCGGAGCTGGTGATAAATCGTCAGTGTTGGTCTCACCTGTCACTTTAAATACAGTCACAGTGATTTTTTCAGGGATAGCAGGCTTGCTGGTGAACCACTCGGCATCAGCCCAGCTTTGTAAAACGGCTTTAGCGTTGGCATTGCCAGCGTCGGCTTTCTCTTTCACATCATGGAAAGAGTCAAACATCAATAAAGTGTGAGATAAACCTTTAGCAGCCAGACCACCTAATTTAGGGTCATCCAGTAAATCGATCATTGGTTGGATATTGTAGCCACCAAACATGGTGCCTAATAATTCAGTAGCGCGCTCTGGAGTCACTAACGGGCTTGTTACTTCACCTTTAGCGACAGCAGTTAAAAAGCCAGCTTTTACATAAGCAGCTTCGTCTACGCCAGGCGGAATACGGTTTTCTAACAGATCAACTAAGAATTCACCTTCACCTGCTGGTGGGTTTTTCAATAAATCAGTTAAAGACGCCACTTGTTGCGCATTAAGTGGTAACGGAGGAATGCCTTGAGCCGCACGTTCGGCTACATGTTCACGGTATTGTTGAAGCACAGTAATGTCCTCTGGTTAGGTCGCCACAGAGTACTGCAGCGATAGACAGGAATCTCGAACAGGCTGGATTATAAGAAAAAACCGCCTGAATTGACACCTGAGTATAAGCACGCAAGCTTATAGTGGCTATAACTTTTGTGAATACCACCCCCAGTTGAGAATCATTCTCAAGAATAATACTAAAACTGGTCGTGCAGACAAATAAAAATGGGGTCAGATCACATTGTTAACTGTTAACAATGTGATCTGACCCCATTTTAAATTCTGGTGATTACCAGATTTTTACACGTTTTTCTGGTGCTATATACAGCTTGTCGCCTTCTTTCACATCAAAAGCTGTGTAGAAGACTGGCAGGCTGGAAACAATACCGTTGACGCGGTAATGTGGTGGTGAATGTGGGTCAGTCGCTAATTGCTCTTTCATCACTTCGTCACGGTATTTAGAACGCCATACCTGAGCCCAGCTTAATAACACGCGCTGATCACCGGTAAAACCGTCCATCACAGGAGCCTCCTTGCCTTCCAGAGATAAATGGTAGGCTTTCAGAGCTACAGTTAAACCACCTAAGTCACCGATATTTTCGCCAAGTGTCAAATCACCGTTAACGAAGTGGCCTGGCACTGGTTCATACTTGCTGTATTGAGCGCTTAAAGCTTTACCTAAGGCCTTAAACTTAGTTTCGTCTTGCTCAGTCCACCAGTTGCGTAAGTTACCTTCGCCATCATACTTTGCGCCCTGGTCATCAAAACCATGGCCGATTTCGTGACCAATCACAGCGCCTATACCGCCGTAATTCACCGCATCTTCCGCCGCCATGTTGAAGAATGGTGGTTGTAAAATAGCAGCAGGGAACACTATTTCGTTATTCGCCGGGTTGTAGTAAGCGTTCACGGTTTGTGGTGTCATAAACCATTCGTCTTTGTCGATTGGCTGGCCTAACTTCGCCAGCATCTGGTCATAACCCCAGTGCGTGGAGCGTACTAAGTTACCTACCAAATCGTCAGCTTTAATCTCTAAGCTGGAGTAATCTTTCCATTTATTCGGATAACCGATTTTTGGTGTAAAAGTACCAAGTTTCACCAAAGCAGCTTTTTTGGTGTCTTCTGACATCCATTCCAGATCTTTAATCGACTGTTCATAAGCTTTGATCAGGTTAGCGACCAGCTTTTCCATATGTGCTTTAGCTTCAGGTTTAAAGTGACGCTCTACATACAGCTTGCCCGTCAATTCACCTAACACAGCGTCACTGGCATCCACAGCCTTTTTCCAGCGTGGCTTTTGCTCTTTTACACCACGTAAGGTCGTGGAATAAAACTGGAACTGACGATCAACAAAGGCCTTGTTCAGCTTGTCGGCATAGTCATTGACAGTATGGAAGGTCAGATAGTCCTGCCAGCTTTGCAGATCAGTAGCGGCAACAATTTTGCCTAGCGCTTCAAAATAGCTTGGCTGACCAATAATGATTTCGTTCACACTGCTCAGCTTAGAACCTGCAGCAAAGTCGCTCCAGCTAAACTCACCCAGAGTTTTAGCCAAATCAGCAGTCGCTACTTTGTTATAGGTTTTATCAGCGTCACGGTTTTCTACCCGGGTCCACTGGTTTTTCGCCAGTTCAGTTTCCAGAGCATACACACGTTTAGCCGCTGCTGCCGGGTCGGCATGCTTAGCTAAAGTGAATAAATCCAGCAGGTAGGTTTGATATTCAGCCTGAATTTTTTTCGAGGCTTCATCGTCTTTGGTGTAGTAGTCACGGTCTGGTAAACCTAAACCACTCTGATCTGCATACACTGCGTATTCAGTCGATTTTTTCGCATCGTTGTTGACATACCAGCCCAATGGGATAGTGACACCATCACGCTGCAATGATGCAAAAGTGCTGGCCAGTTGCTTTTTATCTTTTAAGCTCTGGATCAGTTCCAGTTGAGGTTGTAATGCTGTTAAGCCCAACTCTTCCAGTTTAGCTTCATTCATATAGCTGTTATAAAAGCTGCCTAACTTGTGTGCATCTGAACCAGGCGCTAAATCAGTGCGGCTGGCCACTTCATCAATAATAGCTTTAACGGCCAACTGAGAGTTATCCGCCAATACATGGAAGGAGCCGTACGATGATTTTTCCGCGGGGATTTCAGTTTTATTTAACCAACCACCGTTGACTGCTAAAAAGAAGTCATCCTGGAAACGTACTGCTGGATCAAAGTTTTCTTTATCCACGCCAGAAACCAGAGCCGCTACCGCTGCTGTAGCTTGTTGTTCTGCGGTTGGTTTTGCAGTTTCAGTAGTGGTGGTATCTGGAGCTTTACCACAGGCTGTAAGGCCAAGCGCTAACGCAACGCTTAAGGCTGTTAAGGTAATTTTTTTCATCCGGGGATTTTCCTGCCAAAAAGGTTAAATAACTTCACCATACTACTCTTTAAGGTGCATTTTTGTTAATGGAAGTTGTAACAAAATATAAAAAACCGGCAGTGCGAAGCAGCTGCCGGTTTTTCATTTGAGCTGTTAAACAGAGTTCAGCTTATTTTTTCTTGGCTTTTGGATTTGGCAGGTCAGTAATAGAACCTTCGTACATCTCAGCTGCTAAACCAATAGATTCGTTTAAGGTTGGGTGAGCATGGATAGTCAGAGCGATGTCTTCAGCGTCTGCACCCATTTCTACTGCTAAGCAGATTTCACCTAACATTTCACCAGCGTTAATACCAACAATGGCGCCACCTAAAATACGGTGCGTTTCTTTGTCAAAAATTAACTTAGTGAAACCTTCAGTACGAGCTGAGGCGATAGCACGGCCAGAAGCTGCCCAAGGGAAAGTGGCAGTTTCAACAGCGACACCTTTTTCTTTGGCTTCTTTTTCAGTGATACCTACCCATGCCATTTCAGGGTCGGTGTAAGCCACAGAAGGAATGCAACGTGGGTCGAAGAAGTGCTTCAGACCAGAAATAACTTCTGCAGCTACATGACCTTCGTGTACAGCCTTGTGCGCTAACATTGGCTGACCAATGACGTCACCAATCGCGTAGATGTGCGGTACGTTAGTGCGCAGTTGTTTATCCACATTGATAAAACCACGATCATCGACGTTCACACCAGCTTTTGCAGCATCTAACAGCGCGCCGTTTGGACGACGACCTACTGCCACTAAAATTTTGTCGTAACGTACTGGTGTCGCAGGTGCGTTTTTGCCTTCGAAAGTCACATACAAACCATCAGCTTTAGCTTCAACAGCAATCACTTTAGTCGACAGCATAATATTGAAGTTATCTTTGTTGTATTTGGTGTAGACCTTCACCAGATCCGCGTCAGCTGCAGGAACTAACTGGTCAGCAAATTCAACGACAGACACTTTAGAGCCTAAAGCACGGTACACAGTACCCATCTCTAAACCAATGATACCGCCACCTAATACCAGCATTTCACCTGGAATGTCTTTTAATTCCAGAGCACCGGTAGAGTCGATCACACGTGGGTCATCTTTTGGAATAAATGGCAGAGCAACAGGCTCAGAACCAGCAGCGATAATGGCGCTGTCGAAGGTAATAGTGGTATCGCCCACCACCAGAGTGTTAGGACCAGTAAATTTACCGTAACCAGTTACTACTTTTACTTTACGCATTTTCGACATGCCAGCTAAGCCGTTGGTCAGTTGACCCACTACTTTGTCTTTCCAGGCACGGATTTTGTCTAAATCGATTTGTGGCGCACCAAAAGTGACGCCGTGAGATGCCATTT
>NZ_JAIWOI010000099.1 GCF_020217005.1 Rheinheimera sp.
CTTTTGCATCGTCGATCACTTTAGCCACATGTAATAAAGCTTTAGAAGGGATACAGCCAACATTTAAACAAACACCACCAAGTGTGCTGCGAGCTTCAACTAAAGTCACTTCCAAACCCAGGTCAGCAGCGCGGAATGCTGCAGAATATCCACCGGGGCCAGCGCCTAACACCACAACTTGAGTTTTGATTTCGTTGCTCATCGTTTTACCTTTTTATCTTTTGCTAAGATAGCCGCCAGTTAAAGCAGGCGGCCAGGAAATAAAGTGACGGAATTTTATCACCCTACCTGAAAGATGTCCCGTATCTTTTCAGAGCACGACACAACTTTCGGGCTTGCCTTTGTTACATAATGATTTGACGGATATCCGCCAGATAAGATGCCAGAGTCGCAGTAAAACGCGCCGCTAAAGCACCATCAATCACCCTGTGGTCGTAAGACACAGACAAAGGCACCATCAGGCGTGGTTCAAACTCTTTGCCATTCCACTTAGGTTTAATATCAGATTTTGATACACCCAAAATAGCCACTTCAGGCGCATTGACGATAGGCGTAAAGGCCGTACCACCAATACCACCTAAACTAGAGATGGTAAAACATCCACCCTGCATATCTGCAGACGTCAGTTTGCCTTCGCGGGCTTTGGCTGAAATATCCTGCAGCTCACGGGATAATTCAATAATGCCTTTTTTGTTCACATCACGCACCACAGGCACCACTAAACCATTAGGTGTATCAACAGCTATACCTAAGTGGACGTATTTTTTCAGGATCAGGCTGCCGCCATCTTCAGACAGCGAACTGTTGAAGGTCGGGAACTCTTCTAAAGCTTTGGCTACCGCCTTCATAATAAAGACCAACGGGGTGTACTTCACGCCCATTTTCTTCTTATCAGCCAGCGCGTTTTGTTCTTTGCGGAACTCTTCCAGACCAGTGATATCCGCTTCATCAAACTGAGTCACATGAGGAATACGCACCCAGTTGCGGTGTAAGTTAGCACCGGATAACTTCTGAATACGGGACAGTGGTTTCTCTTCCACAGCGCCAAATTTGCTGAAGTCCACTTTTGGCCAAGGGATTAAATCAAAGCCAACGCTGTTACTACTGCTGGTGACATTGCCTTTGCCTGACGCCACTTGTGCAAGAATGTTTTTCACATAATTTTGCACGTCTTCGCGCTGCACACGGCCTTTGCGGGCAGTACCAGTGACCTTGCTTAAATCGACGCCAAATTCACGGGCTAAACGACGCACCACAGGAGAGGCATGAGCATAAGCCTGGTTTTCGGTAAATTCGTTTGCAGGAGCAGATGCCGCTGCAGCCACAGCTGAGGCTGCAGGCGCAGGAGTTGCTACCGGAGCTGGCGCAGCTACAGTAGCCGGAACTGCTACAGCTGCAGCGGCTGGAGCACTGCCAGCCACTTCAAATACAAAAACTGAAGAGCCAGTTTGTACTTTGTCGCCCACTTTGACTTTGATTTCTTTGACAGTACCGGCAAAAGGCGCAGGCACTTCCATTGACGCTTTATCACCTTCCACCGACAGTAGCGATTGGTCAGCAGCAACAGTGTCGCCGACTTTCACCATCACTTCAGTCACTTCAACGGCGTCGCCACCAATATCAGGCACCTGAACTTCTTTTAACTCCGCAGCTGCAGGAGTGGCAGGAGCAGCAACCGGAGCTGGTGTTGCCACTGGTGCAGGAGCCGCAGCGGCTGGCGCTGCAACAACAGTACCTTCAGCTTCAAATACCATAATCAGCGAGCCGGTTTTTACTTTATCACCAGCTTTTACTTTGATCTCTTTAACAATACCAGCCTGAATAGCTGGCACTTCCATAGAAGCCTTGTCGCCTTCTACCGATAACAATGACTGGTCCAGTGCAACTTTGTCGCCCACCTTCACCAGTACTTCTGTAACTTCAACTTCATCCGCACCTATGTCCGGCACATGAATTTCAATCGTCATGACAAATCCTCTTATGCGTACAGTGGGTTAGTTTTATTGGTGTCGATACCAAAACGGGCAATGGCGTCCGCGACTAACTGCTTATCGATTTCACCACGTTTTGCCAGTTCACGTAACGACGCCAACACTATGTAGCCCGCGTTCACTTCGAAGTGACGACGCAGATTTTCACGGCTGTCAGAACGGCCAAAACCATCTGTACCCAGAACTTTATAAGACACCGCAGGTACAAAAGAGCGCACCTGGTCAGCATAATTTTTAATATAGTCAGTGGCTGCAATAGCAGGAGCTGTACCCATCACTTTGGCAATGTAAGGCACTTTTTCTTCCGCCATAGGGTGCAGCATGTTGTAACGTTCGCAGTCCTGACCATCACGGGCCAGTTCGTTAAATGAAGTCACAGAGAATACGTCTGAGCCTACGCCATAGTCTTCACTTAAGATTTCAGCGGCTTTACGCACTTCGTTCATGATAGTGCCGCTGCCTAACAGCTGAACTTTGGCTTTCTCACCGATATGGCTTTCCAGTTTATAGATACCACGACGAATACCTTCTTCAGCACCAGCTGGCATAGCCGGGTGATGGTAGTTTTCGTTCATCACTGTGATGTAGTAGTAAATATTTTCCTGATCAGCACCGTACATACGACGGATACCGTCCTGAATAATCACCGCCAGCTCATAAGAGTAAGTCGGGTCGTAGGAAATACAGTTAGGTACTGTGCCCGCCAGAATATGGCTGTGACCATCTTCGTGCTGTAAACCTTCGCCGTTTAATGTGGTGCGGCCAGCTGTAGCACCTAACAGGAAACCACGGGCTTGCTGATCGCCTGCTAACCAGGCCATATCACCGACACGCTGGAAACCAAACATGGAGTAGTAGATATAGAATGGGATCATCGGCAGATCGTTAGTGCTGTATGACGTAGCAGCGGCGACCCATGACGCCATAGCGCCTAGCTCGTTAATACCTTCCTGCAATACCTGACCAGAAGTTTCTTCTTTGTAGTAAGACACCACAGCGCGATCTTCCGGCGTGTAAGTCTGGCCACGAGGGTTATAAATACCAATCTGACGGAACAAACCTTCCATACCAAAAGTACGGGCTTCGTCGGCAATAATTGGCACAATTTGCTGGCCGATGTTTGGATCTTTCAGCAGTACGTTTAATGAACGCACAAAAGCCATAGTGGTCGAAATTTCACGTTTTTGCTCTTCCAGCAGAGGCTCAAATGCGTTCAGTTCTGGCAGAGTAAGTGACTTAGTGAAGTTCGGTAAACGCACTGGTGTGTAACCATTTAAAGCATTACGGCGGGCATGCAGGTACTGATGTTCAGGCGAACCTTCAGGCAGTTGAATATAAGGCAGGCTTTGTACATCTTCTTCGCTGATGTAATCTTCCAGACCCAGACGCTTGCGAATTTGCAGCACATGAGTCATGTCCATTTTCTTCACCTGGTGAGCAATGTTTTTGCCTTCAGCCGCTTCACCCATGCCATAACCTTTAATGGTTTTGGCCAGGATCACAGTAGGACGACCTTTAGTTTCCTGCGCCGCTTTAAAGGCAGCATATAACTTAGAAGGTTCATGACCACCACGTTTTAACGCGAAGATTTCCTCGTCTGTCATGTCAGCCACTAAAGCTGCCGTTTCAGGGTAACGACCGAAGAAATGCTGACGCACATAAGCACCGTCTTTGGCTTTGTACGTCTGATAGTCACCATCTACAGTTTCGTTCATTAACTGCAGTAACTTGCCTGTGGTGTCTTTAGCCAACAGCTTGTCCCAGCCACTGCCCCATACCACTTTAATTACGTTCCAGCCAGCGCCACGGAATAAACCTTCCAGTTCCTGAATGATTTTGCCGTTGCCCATCACAGGGCCATCTAAACGCTGCAGGTTACAGTTGACCAGGAAACACAGGTTATCCAGCTTTTCACGGGCAGCAAAAGATAAAGAACCACGGCTTTCCGGCTCATCCATCTCGCCGTCACCTAAGAAGGCATACACGCGTTGTGCACTGGTATCTTTTAAACCACGACCATCTAAATACTTCAGGAAACGGGCCTGATAAATAGACGTAATCGGACCTAAGCCCATAGATACGGTCGGGAATTGCCAGAATTCTGGCATTAATTTAGGGTGTGGATAAGAAGATAACCCTTCACCACCCACTTCCTGACGGAAATTGTCCAACTGATCAGCGGTTAAACGGCCTTCGACAAAAGCACGGGCGTAGATACCCGGAGAAATATGGCCTTGGTAATACACCAAATCGCCGCCGTCTTTTTCATTAGGCGCACGGAAGAAGTGGTTAAAACAGGTTTCGTAAAACGCAGCTGAAGACTGGTAAGAGGCCATGTGGCCGCCTAAATCCAGCTCTTTTTTCGATGCGCGCAGCACTATCATAATAGCGTTCCAGCGGATCACTGAGCGGATGCGTTTTTCCAGATTCACATCACCTGGATAAGCAGGTTCCTGCTGTGGCGGAATAGTATTGATGTAATTGGTGGTTACGCCGGTCGGCATATCCACACCGTCCAGGCGAGCCTGTTCCAGCACTTGTTCTAACAGGAACTGAGCGCGCTCTACACCTTCGGTGCGAACCACAGATTCAAGAGCCTCTAACCATTCTTTGGTTTCGAGCGCGTCGATGTCAATCTTATTGACTTCAGACATATCAAAGTTTCCTTAATCAGTTCCACGCCAGAGTGCGGAACATTAACAGTTAAAAAGTATGCTTACGCTCATTCACTCTGTTGCGAACGTCTGAGCGAGCGTTCAATGCGTGAGCGCTCCCGATCGGCTTCCAGCAATGCCTCTTCGATAAAGGCCAAATGGCTGTTGCTGGCTTGCCGGGCTTGCTCCGGCTCGCCATTGATTACTGCTTGCATCAGGCTATGCCTGTGCGAATTCAGCTGGCTCACTATGCCTTCCTTTTGCCGCAAAACCTCGAGGTTTAACTTGATGTTTTGCTCCACCAGCGGCGTTAAGCCGCGCACCAAATGCAAAAGCACCACATTGTGCGATGCTTCTGCTACCGCCGAATAAAACTGGCCAACAGACCGCGCTTCAGCGTCTAAATCCTGTCGCTGCTGAGCAGCACAAATCTCTTCGTAACGTTGTTTAATCAACTCATAGTCAGCTTGTGTACCGCGCAAAGCGGCGTAATAAGCACAAATGCCTTCTAAAGCATGACGAAACTCCAGTAAATCAAACTGTGACTCAGGGTGACGACCAATCAGAGCAAATAACGGATCTGTTAAACCTACTGCAAGATTTTCACAGACATAAGTGCCACCGCCCTGTCGACGATTGACTAAACCTTTGGCTTCGAGTTTCTGAATAGCTTCACGTAAGGATGGACGGGAGACATCAAATTGCAATGCAAGTTCACGCTCAGGCGGTAACTTTTGTCCTGGCATAAAAGTACCTTCCAGCAGCATATGCTCCAGTTGCTGGACTATTTGATCGGACAATTTAGCGGGTTTGATTCTCAGACTGGACATGTCCACCTTAATCAGAAGTCTTATTATCCTGGCAAACTCAACAGACAACTTGTCAATTGGTCTTACCAATTCGTTTTGATGCGGCATAACTTAGCAGAAAGGAAGCAAACTGTAAATTAAACTGCGGGATTATGCGACCAAAGCGGATAAATAATTAGAGTAAAAGCTCGATAAAAAACCAGCAAAAGTAAGGGAAATAAATTGGTCTTACCAACAATACTGGAGGAGAAGAGTGAAATAAATCCTGATGCTCAATCCGGGTTTGCTGCACATTATTACCGGGTAATAATGTGCAGCAAACCCGACTCTGGTTAACCCAACCAGCCTGACAAGGTAAGCACTGCGACTAACGCAAGAAAAAACAGCACGTTACGCTTAGCTAATTGCACCATGCATGCGGTTTCTTCGGCACAATTATATGAATCATCAGGCAAGGGTTCGGCGGCTTTGGCCACTGTGGTAATCACAGTCGCCGAAGGACTGCTGAAATCCCCCAAAAAGGTCAGCAACGCAGCAGAAGCACGGGAAAAATGGCCAACCAAAGCCAGGCCCACACCAAACAAGCGCGCTGGAACCCAATCGGCCCAGAACATCAGTTGCTGAAATACAGCGGGAATAGCTGGCGCCTCAGCAACAAATTCAGCATTGTCACTTTGTTCTTCAGACAGTTTCATTGGCTGCTCCCAACTGGCAGGTTCATTTAACTGGCGCAACAAAGCATAGGTAATAGCGCCGGCTCCACCTAAAATGGCAAACCAGAATAAGACGGCGGCGTAATAGCGGAAATTCAGCCACACTAAACGCTGGCCATAACTCAAGTCAGTATCGGTCAACCCAGCATCAGCGCTTAACTGCTGCATAGTTAAAAAAGCAGCTTCGTTGTCCGCCCTTTCGCTGGCATTTAAATACTGTTTATACAACTGGCGATAATGCCAACAGCCAATACACACCAACAACACCAAAGTATTCAGCACCAAAGTGACCAGACTGCTTCCAATGAACCACAGCAGCGCTGCGTACAAAATACCTGGCAATAACACCCACAGATATTGGCCTTTGCTGTCCTCTGAAATTTTAGACAATCCAGAACTGTGGCTCAGAGACAGGTATTTTTTGGCATAAAACAAAAACTGCCACGCCTCACTGCGAACCGCCAGTCGTTCAATAATTAAGGCGATAAGCATACTGATCAAGGTCATTTATCTATTCTCCTTTAACGCAGATTGATAACGGTTCCAGTCAAAAGACGGACCAGGATCGGTTTTCCGACCCGGTGCAATCTGCTGATGTCCCACAATACGATCCGTTGTGATAGCCGGAAAGTCTTGCATCAATTGTCTGGTTAACAGCACCAGACTTTGGTACTGCGCATCGGTATAAGACTGATGCTCAGTGCCTTCTAACTCTATTCCTATCGAAAAATCGTTACAGTTTTGTCGCCCTTCAAACTCAGAGACCCCGGCATGCCAGGCTCTGTATTGAAAAGGCACATACTGTCGGACAGTACCATTTCTGAATACAACACAATGCGCCGAAACACGGACTCCGGCTAAATCAGCAAAACTTTCATCGGCACTAGTATCTAAAACGCCCATAAACAAATCATCTATGTAACTATTGCCAAACTGGCCCGCCGGCAAACTAATGCAATGGATCACCAGCAAACTGATTAGTGTGTCTTGTGGCCTCAAGTTCCAATGCGGACTTGGACGCAGCTCAAGCTCTATCGGAGCCTGTTGTTGATTCACCTGAAAATCCCGTTTTTGCAAATGCGCTTCATGCTCGGTTAAGCTGGTGCCTTTATTGTCAACCCTGAGACTTTGGAATGCAAGCATCTGACAATACAACTAAATTAGGCAGGTTATTTAGCTGGATCAGTTGGCTGCTGTTACTGGGGCTGTTGTATTGGTTTTTTGAAGAACAGATTTCGTTACAAATAAATCCCAATCAGCAATTGCAGAGCCACATTGGCAGCGGCGGTGAAAAAGTCACCGTATTAAAGCGCAACAAGGCAGGTCACTACGTCGGCACTGCACTTTTTAATGGGATCCCCATGGAATTTATGCTCGATACCGGAGCTACTGTAGTTGCAGTTTCAGAACAGGCCGCACTGAAGCTAGGCATGGCAAGAGGCCAAAAGTATCAGGTCAGCACAGCTAACGGTCCGGCTGCTGCATACGATAGTCAGCTCGACAGCTTACAGCTGGGTGATATTGTATTGACCAAAATACGCGCCAGTATTACCCCTGGCTTGCATGGCACTGAGATTTTGTTAGGCATGAGTGCACTAAAACAATTAGAATTCAGCCAACAACAGGATGAGCTGAAGCTAATCCAACACTAATTTAAATAAGCTCCTGAGCTTATGAGTACATCGGAACTATATACAGATGATTAACGTCCCTTACCTTACTGATTTGCAACGGGATATTGAACTGACTGTTCGTCAGGCACTGGCAGAAGATTTAGGCCATTTACCACTGGAACAAGGCGATATCACCGCGTCTTTAATTCCTGTGACTCAGCAAGCAAAAGCGACCATCATCAGCAGGGAAGACTGCATATTTTGTGGCAAAGCCTGGTTAACCGAAGTGTTTCACCAGTTATCTGGTCAGGTGCAGATTGAATGGTTTGTGACCGATGGCGATAAAATAGCCGCCAACTCAGTATTATGTGAATTGACAGGTCCGGCCCGTATTTTATTAACAGGTGAGCGTACGGCGCTGAATTTTATCCAGACTTTAAGTGGCACCGCAACAACCACGGCACTTTATGTGTCGTTGCTGGAAGGCAGCAGCACCCGTTTGCTTGATACCAGAAAAACCTTGCCAGGCATGCGTTTGGCTCAAAAGTATGCGGTGGCATGCGGGGGAGGAAAAAACCACAGACTGGGGTTGTATGATGCGTTTCTGATCAAAGAGAATCATATAGCTGCTGCCGGTTCTATCGATAATGCTGTCAGCATAGCGCGGCAGAATTTCCCGGGTAAACCAGTGGAAGTTGAAGTCGAAGATTTGATTGAATTTGAGCAGGCACTCAAAGCTGGTGCTGACATTATTATGCTGGACAACTTCCATATCGCTGACATTCAACAGGCGGTGAGCCTGAATAAAGGCAAAGCTAAACTGGAAGTATCAGGCAACATTACAGCTGAAGCGCTGCGTTCACTCAGTAGCACAGGAGTGGATTACATCTCCAGCGGCGCTTTGACCAAAAATATCCAGGCCATTGATTTGTCGATGCGTTTACGCAGTATCTCTGCCTGATGAAACTGATCAGGTTTTAAACCTGATTAGCCGTTATTCGCCAGCACTGCGGGCAAAGCTTTAAAAGGCTGTTACACTCAGATAAGTGTTCCCGCAATGCTGTGATCGCTATGGATACTGCCCCACTTTTAAGCGGTACTGTCTGCTACTGGCGTGATGATAAAGGTTTTGGTTTTGTAGCAACGGCCAACTCAGAACGGTTGTTTTTTCATATCCGTGATTTTCAGCAGCAGCCGGCACGACGCCCACAGCAGGGAGACAGATTAAAGTTCCGGCTGGCCTTTGATAAAAATCAACGTCGTTATGCCTTCGCTGTGCAATTTGAGGAAGCTGCTACGGCTCGCACCAGAACCTCCAAAGCCGTCTCACCTGAGGTTGAACAAATCCTGCAGCAAGCCTGGTGTTTCCGCTATCTGTTTTTCGCGTTATTGCTGCTTTCCATAATGGCTGGCAGTTTTACCTTAACTGTACCTTTGTTTTACCTTGAAGCCAGCCTGTTTACCTATTGGCTTTATCAGATAGATAAAAAACTGGCCTGCAGCGGGCAAAGCAGCCGTTTGCCTGAAGAAAGCTTACAAATGTTTAGTCTGATTGGTGGCTGGCCAGGTGCTTTAGTGGCACAAAAACTTTTACATCATAAAATACACAAGCTGCCTTTTCAGCGTGAATTTCGTTTTGTGGTCTATGGCAATAGCTGCTTTTTGCTGTGGTTAATCTCCGAACCAGGTTCGGCTTTTTTGCAAAAACTCACAATATTCTGAGCTTGAATAAAGTAAACAGCTTTAAAAATCAGCATATTAACTCAAGGTTTACTTTTTTTATCAGCTTTGTTTGCAACAACCATTAAACATCAGAGTAAAGCTTGCTTAATAACAAATATTAACCAGAATTAAATAGCCCCAATTGTGGGCAAACCAATCAGGAGATGTTTCATGAAACGTAATCAAGGTTTTACCCTTATTGAATTAATGATTGTCGTTGCAATTATCGGTATTTTGGCTGCTATTGCTTTACCTGCATATCAAGACTACACCGCTAAAGCAAAAGGCTCTAATGCAGTGGCTTCATTGGGTGGCCAAAAAATTAAGGTAGCCGAAGCTTATACCACTGGCGGAACTTTGGGTTGTACTGATTCTTCAGGCGTAGCTATCCCAAACTGCAGCGGACTAGGTGTGTTGGCTTTAACCTATGATGGCATTACCGCCACTATGACTCCTGCAGCACCAGCAGGCGGCGGCAATATTACCTGGACTTGTGTG
>NZ_JAIWOI010000066.1 GCF_020217005.1 Rheinheimera sp.
TGGATACTTTAAGCCAGCTGCAACAGCATTTTAGTGGCGACAACTATAGCCAGGATTTCGTCCAGCTCAAACACTTACTGGCTAATATGGGCGTCAGCATCCCTACCCTGTACAAACAATACAGTGAACTGACTGAACCTGGCGGTGTACGTTTTCTGGCTTTTGGTGTTGACCCTGACTTTGCAGACTGCGTCGACGGTCTGGTATTGGTTGACATGACCAAGCTAAAAGACAATAAAAAAGCACGCTATATCTCCTGATGTCTGATTCAAAAGAGGCAGAAGCCATATTGCCAATGCCTCTTTTAAGTTAGCCTCGCTGCATTTGTTTGTTTTATATCAATAAAAGCCCTATATAAACTAAGGGTTTATCAGAAGAATTGATCTGGGGCAAAGTTTCACCGCACCAGAAGCGCAGAATGACGCCAGTTTCTCAAGCTAAGGATCATTCTGATGAAAACAAGCTATAAAACAATTGCATCCCTGTTATTCGCTGCCTCTGCGGCTCCAGCTCTGGCGAGCTGGTCTGTCAATGTAGGCGCAATTTCCGTGTTACCACAGGACTCTAGCAGCCATCTTAATGTGGTAGAAACAGTAGCGGGTTTACCGGCAAAGTCTACCGAAGTGGCCGTCGACAATAATACCCAACTGGGTATCACTGTTGACTACCAACTGACCAAAAACTGGACCATTGAACTGATAGCGGCCACTCCCTTTAAGCATGACGTTCAGGTAAAAGGCTCAGCTATAGATGGCTTACCGCTAGGCAGTACTAAACATTTACCACCCACTTTATTAGCACAGTACCATTTTGATCTGGGCGACAGCAGATTTGATCCCTTTGTAGGCCTGGGTCTGAACTACACCAACTTCTTCCAGGAAGACGTATCTGGCGAGTTAGTCAGTACCTTACAGGCGTTAAATGTCACTGATGCAAATGACAGAGTGGAACTGAAGTTAAAAGACTCCTGGGGTCTGGCGATGCAGGCAGGGGTGAACGTGAAGCTGGCCGATCAGTGGAGTGCTCATCTGATGCTAAGCAAAATGGACATAGACACCGAAGGCAGGGTTTTGGTTAATGGTACCAGTATTCAGTCCGTTGACGTCACTATAGACCCTTATGTCTGGATGATAGGCGCCCGTTATTCTTTCTAATCGTCAGGCAATTACAGCCCTTCTGAATAGTGCGGAGCAGGTCAGAAGGGCTTCTTCATGAAGCCACAGCTAATTTATCTAAATACAATTGTGGCAAATTAAATTGAATTCCAATAGACAAGCCACGTTCTTCCAATCTGGAATTTCGCACTTCCCCCTGAATTTGCTGATCAATTCCATTCTTATTACATTTGATGTGCAGAATGACAGGTGCAAGATTCACTTTGCTTCCCTGATGCGATGGATCAAATAAAAAACGACAACCGCCACTGGAGACATCAATCACATGCCCCTGAAAACTGCGTGCATTTTGCACCACTTCCAGATTAAGTCTGACTGAAGCCGGAATAAAAATACTATTACGTCTTTCATTGCGTAAAGCACGGCGTTGTATAGCAGCAGGAAAACTAATAACAGCCAGTTTATCCGGGAAACGGGTAAGTTGTAGTAATTCAGATTTAAATGCAAAACACTCACCCACTGAATCTTCGACTAAAAAACGACAGACTACAGCAAGGCCATTAATGAAAAACCTGTCCGGTAACGTATCATCATCCACCCGGAACAGCACATATTTTCCCGCTTTATACCCTACCAGCTCACAGCTGCAACGACTTTTGCGTTGATCTAATAACTCCAAGTCAAAGCGCTGTCCTATTTTGACATGGGACAGCCACTCTTTATTGTCATGCTGTTCAGAACTAACGGCTACTTCCATACCTTATCCTTTAGGCTACACCGACCTCATGTCGGATATCTCACTTAAACGGGTGACGAACAGAACAGTAGTTAGTTTGTAAAAAAATGTTTCTAGGATCAAGAAAAAAATGAAAAAATCTGCACAGCAAACATTATTTAATCGTCGAATTAAAAAAATCGCTACAAAAACAACAAAACCTGCCAAAGCAGGTCTTGTTTATTTCATTTTTGCGCTGTTAGCCTAACCAGACTCGGGCATTACGGAACATCCGCATCCACGGACTGTCTTCCTGCCACTCATCCGGGTGCCAGCTGTTGGCCACAGTACGGAACACACGCTCTGGGTGAGGCATCATGATAGTGACACGACCATCAGTGGTCGTTAACGAGGTGATACCCAGCGGTGAACCATTTGGATTTGAAGGATATTGAGTCGTTACGTTGCCATAGTTATCGACAAAACGTAACGCTACTGTGCCACTTTGATCCGCGGCTTGCAGTGCTGCTTGTGAAGCAAACTCTGCATGACCTTCGCCGTGGGACACTGCGATAGGCATACGGGAACCTGCCATGCCTTTAAAGAATAAAGAGGCACTTTCCTGTACTTCCACCAGGCTGAAACGTGCTTCAAAACGCTCTGACTTGTTACGGACGAAACGTGGCCATAAATCAGCACCAGGGATCAGGCTCTTCAGATTCGACATCATCTGACAACCGTTACAGACCCCTAAGCTAAATGTGCTTTCACGTTCAAAAAACGCCGCAAATTCAGCGCGGGCTTTGTCGTTAAATAACACAGACTTAGCCCAGCCTTCACCTGCACCTAATACGTCACCGTAAGAGAAGCCACCACACGCCACCAGACCGTTAAACTCAGCTAAAGAGCGACGACCTGACAAAATGTCGCTCATATGCACGTCAACTGCATTAAAGCCAGCTCTGTTGTACGCAGCAGCCATTTCAACATGAGAGTTTACGCCTTGCTCACGCAGAATCGCGACTTTAGGCTGAACGCCTTTAAGGATATAAGGAGCTGCTACATCTTCGTTCAGGTCAAAGCTTAATTTTGCATTTAAGCCTGGATCTGTAACATCAGCCTTCGCTACAAATTCCTGTAAAGCACCTTCAGGGTTATCACGCATCAATTGCATTTGATAGGTGGTTTCAGCCCAGATAGTACGTAAAGTAGTGCGGCTGTTGCTGTAGACTAACTGATCGCCACGGCTAATCTGAATTTGATCATCGCTGGTCACTTCACCTAATAAATGTGCCACAGCAGATAAATTATGTTGAGCCAAAATCGCCTGCACTACAGGTAAATCACTGTTTGCGACCTGCAGTACTGCGCCTAACTCTTCGCTAAACAACACAGCCAGGTTATCAGTACCTAACGTTTGAATGTCAACTTTAACAC
This sequence comes from Rheinheimera sp., assembly GCF_020217005.1. Classification (GTDB taxonomy): domain Bacteria; phylum Pseudomonadota; class Gammaproteobacteria; order Enterobacterales; family Alteromonadaceae; genus Pararheinheimera. The sequence goes on from NZ_JAIWOI010000066.1 coordinate 3,268, forward strand.
CAGCTTTACCAGCAAATGCCATTTCAGCCAGCGTGACAAACAGACCACCGTCAGACCTATCGTGGTACGCCAGTAATTTCTGCTGGGCCACTAAAGCCTGCACAGCCTGATAGAAGTTCATCAGTAATTCAGGGCTTTCCAGATCCGGCGCTGTCTGGCCTAACTGCTTATAGACCTGAGCTAAACAGGAGGCGCCTAAACGGTTGGCACCCTGACCTAAATCCAACAGGATCAGGCTGCTGGCACCTTTGTCCGTGCGCAGCTGAGGTGTCACAGTACGGCGTACATCTTCAACACGGGCAAAAGCTGTGATAATCAAGGATAAAGGTGAGGTTACTGTTTTCTGTTCACCATCCTGTTGCCAGCTGGTTTTCATCGACATCGAGTCTTTACCTACAGGGATAGTTAATCCCATCGCAGGACATAACTCTTCACCTATGGCCTTAACAGCCTGATACAAGCCAGCGTCTTCACCAGGGTGACCTGCAGCAGACATCCAGTTCGCCGACAGTTTGATATGTTTAATATCACCAATCTGAGTAGCAGCAATGTTGGTAATAGCTTCAGCGACAGCTAAACGGGCAGAAGCCGCGAAGTCTAATAAAGCCACAGGCGTACGTTCACCCATCGACATGGCTTCGCCATGATAGGTATCGTAAGACGCTGCAGTTACACCGCAGTTCGCTACCGGCACCTGCCAAGGGCCAACCATCTGGTCACGCGCCACTAAACCTGTGACTGTGCGATCGCCAATAGTGATCAGGAAGGTTTTTTCAGCAATAGTAGGTAAACGTAATAAACGCTCAGCCGCATCGGCCACTGTCACGCCATTCAGGTCTAAGGCTTTACCTTCGGTGACCTGAGATTTCACATCACGGTGCATTTTAGGTGCTTTGCCCAGCAGCACGTTCAGCGGTAAATCAATAGGTGTATTACCAAAATGCTGGTCTGACAGGGTCAGGTGGTGTTCCGCTGTGGCTTCACCCACTACAGCATAAGGTGCACGTTCCCGTTTACAAATCTCTTCAAACACAGCCATTTTGTCAGCTGGGATCGCCATCACATAACGTTCTTGTGATTCGTTACACCAGATTTCCAGTGGCGACATACCTGGCTCGTCGTTAGGCACGTTACGTAATTCGAACTTACCACCCACACCACCATCGTTGACCAGTTCAGGGAAGGCGTTGGATAAACCACCTGCTCCTACGTCATGGATAAAACAAATTGGGTTTTTATCACCCAACTGCCAGCAGCGGTCGATCACTTCCTGACAACGGCGTTCAATTTCAGGGTTTTCACGTTGTACAGAAGCAAAATCTAAATCTTCAGCCGACTGGCCTGAAGCCATAGAAGAGGCCGCACCACCACCTAAACCAATGTTCATCGCCGGACCACCCAGCACCACTAACTTGGCGCCAACAGGCATTTGGCCTTTTTGTACGTGTTCAGCACGGATATTACCCATACCACCGGCAATCATAATAGGTTTGTGGTAACCACGAACTTCCTCGCCATTGTGGCTTGGCACTTTTTCTTCGTAAGTACGGAAGTAACCCAGAATATTAGGGCGACCAAATTCGTTGTTAAAGGCAGCACCACCTAATGGACCTTCAGTCATGATGTCTAAAGCAGTGACTATACGGTCTGGTTTACCAAAATCAGTTTCCCACGGCTGTTCAAAACCAGGGATCCGTAAGTTCGATACGGAGAAACCTGATAAGCCGGCTTTTGGCTTGGCGCCTACACCAGTAGCACCTTCGTCGCGGATTTCACCACCAGAACCTGTAGCTGCACCTGGGAATGGAGAAATAGCTGTTGGGTGGTTGTGAGTTTCTACTTTCATCAACACATGAATATCTTCATGGTTGTAGCCGTATTCCTGCGTATCAGCAGATGGGAAAAAACGACCAGCTTTTGAGCCAGTCATGACAGCGGCATTGTCTTTGTAGGCAGACAATACATGATCCGGTGTTTTTTCGAAGGTATTTTTGATCATTTTAAACAGCGACTTCGGCTGTTGTTCGCCATCTATGGTCCAGTCGGCGTTAAAAATCTTATGACGGCAGTGCTCAGAGTTGGCCTGCGCAAACATGTAAAGCTCAATATCATTTGGGTTACGGCCCAACTGATTAAAATTCGTCACCAGATAATCGATTTCATCGTCTGCTAAGGCCAGACCCATATCGATATTGGCTTTAACTAAAGCTTCACGGCCGCCGGAGATGATGTCGACCGAGCTTAAAGGCGCTGGTTCAGCTTTATGGAACAATGCTGAAGCTTGTTCAAACTCGCTGAACACCACTTCCATCATGCGATCGTGTACTAAGCCTTTTAACTGCTGCAGTTGAGCTTCAGTTAATGAAGCGCTGGTCTGCACATAATAAGCCACACCACGCTCTAAACGTTTGACCTGACTCAGGCCACAGTTTTTAGCAATATCAGTCGCTTTGGAAGACCAGGGAGAAATAGTGCCAGGGCGTGGCGTCACCAGTAACAATAAACCTTCTGGTGTATGGCTGACGATAGTAGGTCCGTAAGTCAGCAATTTGCTTAAAGTGCTCTGTTGTTCAGCCGACAATTCGCTGCTTAAATCAGCAAAATGCATATATTCGGCATACACACCATGAACTGGCAAACTGGCTTTAACACAAAGATCAATGAACTTCTGAACTCTAAACTCGGACAGTGCAGGTGCACCACGCAGGATCAACATAGGTTTTTTTTCCGTTGGTTGAGCGACAATGGAACCCAAAATCAGGCGCCGCATTATAAAGAAAAAACGTCTGTAATGGTATGAATAAGATCTGACGACATGCAGGAATTTTGGTATAAATGGCGCTCTTTCATATTCAAGGCATAACCGAATGATTCGATTTGGTATTTTAGGAGCTGTGTTAACAGCAGTTGTTTCTTGTACTCCGGTACAGGAACCTGTTCAGCTTCATCAAATTTATCAAAGAGATAGCATTCGTGTTGGTATTTTAAACAGTCCGACCAGCTATTATGTCGGCGCTGACGGTCCTACAGGTTATGACTATGAACTCTCAGTCGCTCTGGCTGAGAAATTAGGTGTTGAACTGGAGTTGTTTCCCAGTTATCAACGCGAAGAGTTATTACAAAAACTGGATTCCGGTCAAGTCGATTATATAGCCGGTGGTCTGGCGGTTACCGAAAGCCGTAAACAAAAATATCGTATAGCGCCGGCTTATTTATGGCGTAACGAAGTTTTGGTGTACCGCAAGGGACAGAAAAAGCCATCCAGCTTTAAAGACCTCAAAGAACCGATTTTGGTACCTAAGGATAGTTCGCTGGCTGAAACTCTAAGTACCTTGCAAAAAGATCATCCACAATTGCAATGGCAGGAAAGTGAATCTGAAGATGCCGACGAACTGCTACAACAAGTCGAAGACGGCAAAATTCCATATACCTTAGTCGACTCGAATTTATTGGCGGTCAATCAACGTTTTTTTCCAAACTTAACAGTAGCTTTTAAAGTGAAAGAGCAACAGCCAGTGGCCTGGTTGCTGAACAAAAAAGCAGACGATTCCTTTTGGGCTGTACTGATTGAGTTTTTTGGTCAGAACTATCAATCCGGTGATTTGCTGAGTCTGGAAGATAAGTACTTTGGTCATATCAGGCGTTTTGATTATGTGGCGACGCTCGATTACATCAAAGCAATTGAAAAAGATTTACCCCGTTACCAACATTTGTTTGAAAAATATGCAGGCAATTTTGACTGGCGCTTATTAGCCGCCATTGGTTATCAGGAATCGAATTGGAAACCTGATGCGCGCAGCTCTACTGGTGTCGTCGGTATGATGATGCTGACCGTAGGAACAGCGCAGACTATGGGTGTTAGCAGCAGACTGGATCCAGCTCAGAGCATCAAAGGTGGTGCTAAATACCTGCAACGTATGGTGGAGCGCATTCCTGAACGGATCCCAATGCCTGACCGTCTATGGTTTGCTATAGCTGCCTATAACATAGGCTGGGGGCATGTCGAAAGTGCCAGGGTTTTAACGGAGCGTGACGGCGCGAATCCGGACCAGTGGCATGAAGTGAAACAACGCCTGCCTTTATTGCAACAAAAACGTTATTACCAAAATACTAAGCTGGGCTATGCCCGGGGGGCTCAGGCAGTTTATTACGTTGAAAACGTGCGCCGCTTTTACGACACGCTGTTATGGGTTGATGAAAAAAGAAAAACCGAGCAAAGGTTAGATCAACAAAAGCAGAGGCTTAACGAACAGTTTGGTGATAAAGCGGTAAACTCAGCGGAAAAGTCAGGGAACACCGCCACTCCCGGCCCCAAGTAATCCGGAGTTGTAACTGCATCGCTAAGCTTTTATATTAGCGAAATTAAATTGGAGTCATCTATGTTAAAACGTAAAAAGCCTAAAATGCTGCGCAAGCGGCGATTAATGGATGTTGCATCCAGCAGAAGAAGAGTCAGTCGTAATATGACGATGCTGAAGTTAAACAGACGTCGCCGTTCTTTTCAGTCTATCCAGGATTTAGCTGGTTCTACCGACCTTATTGCTTAAGGTGCCCTTCCGGAATACTTTGTTGTTTTTCTTGCTGTTTTAAAGCTTTTTGTTCAGCTCTGCGCTTACGGAAAAAATCGGAGAGTTTATCTGCACATTGTTGTGCTAACAGACCATCCTGCACCTCAAGTTGATGATTCAGCACCGGATGGCGCACTATATCGAGCACAGAACCGGCAGCACCAGTTTTTGCGTCTTTAGCACCGAACACCAGCCTTTTTACTCTGCTGTGCACCAACAAACCAGCGCACATAGCGCAGGGCTCTAAAGTAACGTACAAGGTGCAGTCAATCAGGCGGTAATTACCAATTTTCTCTGCCGCCTGCCGGATAGCAATCATCTCAGCATGTGCGGAAGGATCATTCAATTGGATCGACTGATTCCAGCCTTCGCCCAGCACCAGACCATCTTTGACCAGCACAGCACCTACCGGAATTTCGCCACTTTGTTCAGCCTTATCGGCCAGTTGCAAGGCATATTGCATCCAGTGTAAATCTTTGTCTGCTATCATCTTTGCCTCTTATCTTACCGCTGAATCTGGCGAATTTTACCAGCTCTGGTTAAGCTTTTGACTATCTTTTAGTTTTTTTGTTACAAATGAACTGAGGCGAAAATAGCTAACACTTTGATAATGAATCAAATAATGATTATGGTATAGCAATTGCTTAACCAGTACTGCATTTAACTTATACAGAGGGACTATCATGGGAGTATTTGACGTAGGCTTTATCGCAGTCTTAGGCGCTTTTGCCTATGCATTTTATGAAAACCACAATAAAACTAAAATTAAGTTGCAACAGTCATCAGCCAGCGGCGATGAGCTTCGTCAGCAAATTGAACAGCTGAAACAACGGGTTGCTACACTAGAGACTATAGTGACAGATAAATCCTATCAATTGAAACACGAAATCAATAAGCTGTAAAAAGCGAAAGAGGCAGATTAAATCTGCCCCTTGTCTACCCCATCGACCTAAAGCTGCGGCTTCAAGTACGAAGGGTCTACCCAAAGTAATTGGAGTTGCAGCCAGGCGACAAGTGTTCGAGACCCAAGGAGCATAGCTATCCTATGTGACTTGGGCGAGAACACGCAGTCAACAACGTTGCGGCTTCAAGTACGAAGGGGAGATTATTCCCACTCAATAGTTGCTGGCGGCTTACCTGATATGTCATACACCACGCGGGAAATACCGTTCACTTCATTGATTATGCGATTTGAGATCTGACCTAACAGCTCATAAGGCAAGTGTGCCCAGTGTGCCGTCATAAAATCTATTGTCTCTACAGCGCGGATAGACACAACCCAGTCGTATTTACGGCCATCGCCCATTACGCCGACAGATTTCACTGGCAGGAATACAGTAAAAGCCTGACTAACTTTGTCATACCAGCCTGAATTACGCAGCTCTTCGATAAAAATCGCGTCGGCTTTGCGTAATAAATCGCAGTATTCTTTTTTCACTTCACCTAATACACGCACACCTAAACCCGGGCCTGGAAATGGGTGACGGTACAGCATGTCGTATGGCAAACCTAAAGCCAAACCTACTTTACGCACTTCGTCTTTAAACAGCTCACGCAGCGGCTCCACTAAACCCATTTTCATATCCGCAGGTAAACCACCGACGTTATGGTGCGACTTAATCACATGAGCTTTACCGGTTTTAGAAGCGGCAGATTCAATCACGTCAGGGTAAATAGTACCCTGAGCTAACCACTTAGCATTGGTCAGTTTTTTCGCTTCTTCGTCAAAAACCTCAACAAAAACGCGGCCGATAATTTTACGTTTGGCTTCAGGTTCTGACACACCTTTTAAGGCATCCAGGAAGCGGTCTTCGGCTTTGACATGGATAATGTTCAGACCAAAATGATCACCAAACATATCCATCACCTGAGCGCCTTCGTTTAAACGCAGTAAGCCGTTATCGACGAAGACACAAGTCAGGTTTTTGCCAATGGCACGGTGTAACAGCATGGCGACCACTGAAGAGTCGACCCCACCTGATAAACCTAAAATTACCTGATCATCACCAACCTGCTTTTTGATGTTAACAATGGCGTCATCAATGATGGTGGCTGGCGTCCAGAGTTTTTCACAACCACAGATATCCACCACAAACTGCTCTAACATGCGCAGGCCCTGACGTGTGTGAGTCACTTCAGGGTGGAACTGTACGCCATAGAACTGG
>NZ_JAIWOI010000100.1 GCF_020217005.1 Rheinheimera sp.
TTATCAGGCACCAACGCTGTACCCATTAAAGGTTGCGGCATTTAACTGCTGGTATTTGCACTGAAAACGGCCCTGATGGGCCGTTTTTCTCTCGCTCAAACCGCCACAGGATAAAGCCAGCTTCACCTTCGGACTATGTATGGCATTAAACCCAAGTTCCATTTTGTTAAAACGTTTGCAGCAAGCTAATCTGGTAGACCCACAAGTCACTGCCCGGATGCTGCAGGAAAAGAGTCATCAATATCAAACCATCGCTGATTTACTGATCGGTGAAAAACTGATCCAGTCTAAAGTGCTGGCAGAGGCTGCTGCATCTTTTACCTTACACAGTTGTATGGATTTAGATTTTTTCGATATCAACGCCATTCCCGAACAACTACGTAATGAAAAACTGATACGCAAGCACCATATTCTACCGCTGAGTAAAAGACATAAGACGTTATTTCTGGCGGTGGTTGACCCCACCGATATGACCTCAGTTGAAGATTTTGAATTTAATACTGGTCTGAATGCCGAAATGGTCGTCGTGGAGTTCGATAAGCTCCACAAAGCAATAGATAAACTCTTTGATACCACAGCCACTGATAGCTTTACCGACACCCAATGGGATTTAGCCAAGATGGGCCTGGCGGGCGGCGAGGAAGAAGACACAAAAACTGTTGGCTCAGACAGTGAAGACCAACCTATCATTACATTTATCAATAAAATGCTGCATGACGCCATTCGTAAAGGCGCATCAGACCTACATTTTGAACCTTACGAAAAAAGCTACCGTATCCGTTTTCGTATCGATGGTATTTTGCACGAAGTAGCCTCACCTCCTGTGGCCTTATCTACCCGCCTTTCTGCACGGCTAAAAGTGATGTCCCGTCTGGATATTGCGGAAAAGCGTGTACCGCAGGATGGCCGAATTAAGCTAAAACTGTCGCAGAAAAAGTCGATCGACTTTCGTGTCAGCACCTTGCCTACCTTGTGGGGCGAAAAAATAGTGATGCGGATCCTGGATTCCGACAGCGCCATGTTGGGAATAGATGTGCTTGGCTATGAAGCGGAGCAAAAGCAACTCTATCTGCAAGCGCTGGCACAACCTCAAGGCATGATTCTGGTAACAGGTCCTACAGGTTCGGGTAAAACTGTATCTCTGTACACCGGTCTGAATATCCTTAATACCGAAGAAACCAATATTTCCACCGCTGAAGACCCAGTCGAAATTAATCTGCCGGGAATCAATCAGGTTCAGGTTAATCCAAGGGCTGGCCTGACATTTCCTTCCGCACTCAAAGCTTTTTTACGGCAGGACCCAGATGTCATTATGGTTGGGGAGATCCGTGATCTGGAGACCGCAGAAATTGCGATTAAAGCCGCCCAAACCGGTCATTTGGTGTTAAGCACTTTGCATACAAACTCAGCACCTGAAACCTTAACCCGACTGCTGAATATGGGAGTACCAGCCTACAACGTTGCCAGTTCAGTCACACTGATTATTGCTCAGCGCCTGGCGCGACGTTTATGCAATCACTGCAAAACAGCTGAACAGATCCCGGAGCAGGAAGCGGTAAGACAAGGCTTTTCTGTCTCTCAACTGCAGCAATTAAAACTGTTTAAACCTGTAGGTTGTGACCATTGCACCGGCGGCTACAAAGGTCGTTTAGGCATTTATGAAGTCATGCCCATTACAGGCCAAATTGCAGCCAAAATTATGGCGGGTGCCAACTCACTGGATATTGCAGCTCAGGCGCAACTTGAAGGTTTTCCAAACTTACGCCAGTCGGCGCTGAAAAAAGCAGCGGCGGGTCTGACCAGCCTTGCCGAAGTGAACAGAGTCACAAACGCTACCGACCATAACACAGGCAAGGACTAACATCATGGCTGAAGTCAAAGTAAAACAGCTGGATATATTCCTCTGGAAAGGTATCAACCGAAGAGGTAAAACCAGCAACGGTGAAATCAGAGCAGGCTCTGTGGCTGAGGCAAAAGCATTACTGCGCCAACAAGGATTTACACCATCTTCAGTCAAGAAAAAAAGCAAACCTCTGGCTTTTACCCAACCTTCGATTAAATCGTCTGACATTTCGGTTGTGACCAGACAAATAGCCACTATGTTAGGCGCTGGTGTGCCTTTAGTACAAAGTATTGATTTAATTGCCAGCGGAGCCAGCAATGAAACCTTACGCCAGTTGATGGCAAAAATCTCGGTCAAAGTGCAGGGCGGAACCCCTCTATCTGAAGTGTTGAGAGAGCATAGGGATTATTTTGATGAGCTGTACTGTGATTTGGTGAAATCCGGTGAACAGTCCGGTGCTTTGGACAGGATTTTTGACCGCATAGCCATATATAAAGAAAAAGCCGAAGCGCTGAAGTCTAAGATAAAAAAAGCTATGTTCTACCCCATAGCTGTCATCGTAGTCGCAGGCATTGTAACCTCTATTTTATTAATTTTTGTGGTACCCCAATTTGCTGAAATTTTTGGCAGCATGGGCGCAGAATTGCCAGCCTTCACTTTGTTTGTACTTGGAATTTCAGAGTTTATGCAGGCTAACTGGTATATAGCTTTGGCTGCGGTGATCTTAAGCGCAGTTGCAGTATCTAAATCCTACAAAAACAATCAGAGTTTTAAAGTTGCCGCAGACCATGGCATTTTAAAGCTGCCTATTGTTGGCATGATTTTAAACAAAGCGGCCGTGGCCCGTTATGCCCGCACTTTGTCGACCACCTTTGCCGCCGGTGTTCCTTTGATTGAAGCTTTAGAGTCAGCGGCGGGCGCCGCAGGTAACGAAAAATACAGAGCCGCCATCTTATCGGTTCGTGAAGAAGTGGCAGCCGGTAACCAGATGCATCTGGCCATGAAAAATACCGCTGCTTTTCCTGAGATGGTGAATCAGATGGTGGCTATTGGTGAAGAGTCAGGCGCGCTGGACAGCATGCTGGCAAAAGTTGCCGCCATTTATGAACAGGAAGTGGATGATGCAGTCGATGGTCTGACTGCTTTACTCGAGCCCTTGATTATGGCCGTGTTAGGTGTCTTAATAGGCGGACTTATTATCGCTATGTATCTTCCGATCTTTCAACTGGGCAGTATTGTGTAATGGATTTTTTCTCTCCCTTAGTGCAGGCATTTCAACAGTCCTCACTAACTTTTTATATAGTTGTCACCGTTTTTGGCCTCGCCGTTGGTAGTTTTCTGAATGTGGTCATTTATCGCTTACCTAAAATGATGGAGCTGGCATGGCAGCAGGACTATCAACAGTACTTCAACCAAGATGCTGAACCACCCAAAACCAAATTTAATCTGGCGTTGCCACATTCACACTGTCCTAAATGCCAGCATCAGCTGTCAGCTTTAGATAATATTCCTATCATCAGCTGGTTGCTGCTGAAAGCTAAATGCCGTTACTGTAAAACTGCTATCAGTGTTCGTTATCCTGCCATTGAAGCATTTACGGGCCTGCTTTCCCTGATGGTCGCCATGCATTTTGGTGTATCAGAACAAACGCTGATTTATCTTTTCGTGACCTGGTGCCTGATTGCCCTGTCTTTTATTGATATAGACAAAATGCTACTGCCGGATCAGATCACCCAACCTTTGCTTTGGTTTGCCCTTTTACTCAGTGTCACAGGTTATACAGTGGCTCCGACGGACTCGCTGATAGGTGCGGCAGCCGGATATCTGAGTTTATGGTCTGTGTTCTGGTTGTTTAAGCTGGTGACAGGCAAAGAAGGCATGGGTTATGGTGATTTTAAACTGCTGGCCATTTTTGGAGCCTTACTCGGCTGGCAGTTATTACCACTGATTATTTTATTGTCTTCAGTCGTAGGCGCTGTGTTTGGATCTCTGATGCTATTGCTGCAGGGGAAAAACAAAGCGACTCCGATTCCTTTTGGGCCTTACATCGCTGCTGCAGGATGGCTTGCCATTTTATGGGGTAAAGATATTACGGCCTGGTATCTGGGGACTATGGGTTTATAAAGAATGAGGCAATCTGTTGTATGTCTGACTATATAGTAGGCCTGACCGGCGGTATAGGCAGCGGCAAAACCACAGTCGCCAATTTGTTTCATGATTTAGGTGTCCAAAGTGTGGATGCCGATTTGGTCGCGCGAGAGGTTGTGATGCCAGGAGAAGCTGCACTTGATGCCATAGTGCAGCATTTTGGTCAGTCAATACTACATAATGACGGACGACTGGATCGCGCTGCACTCAGAGCCAGGATATTTACTGATGATACAGAAAAGCAGTGGCTGAACCAGTTGTTGCACCCGCTCATTCGGCAGCGTTTACTGCAGCAACTCCGGATGTGCACCACAAGTTATGCGCTGTTAATCGCGCCGTTGTTACTGGAAAACAAACTACAGGTTTACACCGACAGAGTACTGGTCGTAGATATACCACCAGAACTTCAACTCAGCCGCACAGTGCAAAGAGATCAGGTGCCTGCTGAGCAAGTACAAAACATTCTGAACAGCCAACTTCCCAGAGCGGAGCGTCTGGCATTGGCAGACGACATTCTGTTGAATACGGTGCAACTTTCTCAGCTTAAGCCTCAGGTCGAGCAACTACATCAGCGTTATCAGCAGTTTGCTAAGGAAAAACTAGCAAAAATCTGAACTTAGGTTTATCGTAATGAACATTGTTAACAAATGTTTCAGTTATGACCTCAATCATTTACGAACATCCGCTGAACGAAAAAGTAAGGACCTATTTAAGGGTTGAATACTTATTTCAGCAGGTTACTAAGTTGCTGCCGCTGGAAACAGAATGGCAGCAGCAAGGTTTTTTTACGTCGTTGTTTTCGTTGATTGAGGTTTTAGAGCGTAACGATGTTCGTCCGGATCTGATTAAAGACGTAGAGCGCTGCGAATCGGCATTGGTCAATTGGTCACGTCATCCGTCAATTTCTGATGATATGTTGCAAAGCATGTTGCAAAAAGCTGTGCGATTGCAAAGCGACCTACTACGTTGTGGCAAGTTTGCCGCCAGCCTGAAAGAAGACAAATTCCTCGCCCCATTGCGACAGCGTTTTTTTATCCCCGGAGGCACTTGCTACTTTGATTTGCCTCAACTGCAATACTGGTATTCTCAACCATTAGTTCAACGCAAAAAGTCCGCTCAAGACTGGCTGGACCAATTGTTTTTGGTTGAAACAGCCATCTCTTACGTACTGACCTTTATTCGTGAACGCGGACAATTTCAGTCCCTAGTTGCCGAAAATGGCTTTTTCCAAAGTAATACTGAACAATTTGAACTGCTACGTATCGACTATTCGATGGAATACCAAAGCTACCCAACCATTAGTGGCAACAGATACAGGTACGCGATACGTTTTATGCAGCTCTGTGATAGTCTGGGTCGCACCACTATAGATAAAGCTATTCCCTTTAAACTCGCTTGTTGTTAAGCCATTCTGCTGATGCCTTCTCATTCGAGACAGGCGAGGATAAAGCACCGCCCCACTATTTGCTCGCCTGAAATCTGCAGACTGCGGTACACTAGCGCACTTTTGAATTTGCTTCCGGAGTACGCCTTATGGCCACTATCGTCAAATGCCCTACCTGCCAGAAAGATGTCGTATGGGGTCCAGAGTCTGCTTTCAGGCCTTTTTGTTCTGACCGTTGCCGTTTAATAGATTTGGGCGCCTGGGCCAATGAAGAACACAAAATACCGGATAAAGGCCGTGCCGACTTACCACTGTCTGAGCAGCAGTTAGAACAGTTAGAGAATGAGTTACTTGAGCAGGATAACGAGTTCTTTAAATAATCCCCGTCGTACTTGAAGCCGCAGCTTTGTTGACTGCGTGCTCTCGCCCCAGTCACATAGACAACTATGCTCCTGGGGTCTCGCTCACTTGTCGTCGCGCTGCAACTCCAATTACTTAGGGGATAGAATAAAAAATTGCCTGGAGCAATGTTTAACAACGCGAAGCGTTGGCCCTTTAGGGAGAGCGCCATGGATGGTGGCGAATAAAAAGGGCGCTATCAGCGCCCAAATTCAGTAAGAAGTTTATCTAGAATCGGCTGATTGGCATCAGGAAACTGATACTGGTTAAGCTCCGACAAAGGCACCCAGCGCACAGGTTGTCCTTCCAGACCTTTAGCTTCGCCGTTAAACTGCTGCACCAGATGAATATCCAGTAACACTGTCTTTTCGGGATAGGCATACTGCAGTTCAAACCATGGGCTTGACGCTGCAATATCCAGATCCACTTCTTCTTTCAGTTCACGTGCTAATGCTTGTGCTGTCGTTTCACCAGCTTCCACTTTGCCGCCAGGAAACTCCCAGCGACCGCCCTGATGCAATTTGTCAGGACGCAACGCCAACAGCACTTGCTGGTCTTTTAAAATGACACCTACTGCGACATGAACCACTTTCAGCGTCATGACTTAAACCAACTTACCGTGACACTGCTTGTACTTTTTGCCCGAGCCACAAGGACAAAGATCGTTACGGCCTATCTTCTCAGCGTCGCGGAACACAGGTGCAGGGCCAGCTTTAGGTACGTCAGAAGCTACCTGTTCCATCTCTTCATGCTGGAACTGCATTTCAGTGCTTTCAGCTTTACGGCGTTGTTCTTCTACAGCTTCTACATCTTCGGCCGCACGGATCTGCACCCTGGACAATACACCAATAACATCCAGTTTCAGGTTATCCAGCATAGTGGAGAACAACTCAAAAGCTTCACGCTTGTACTCCTGCTTTGGATTTTTTTGTGCATACCCACGCAGGTTAATACCCTGACGTAAGTGATCCATTGCAGCTAAATGCTCTTTCCAGTGCGTATCTAAGCTCTGCAGCATCACTGATTTTTCAAACTGACGTAGTACTGAAGAACCCACCATCTGCTCTTTCAGCTCGTAAGTTTTGTCTACCACTTCATGGATTTGTTCACGCAACTTTTCTTCAAACAGTTTTTTGTCATCAGCTAACCACTTGGCGATAGGCATATCTATGGCGAAATCCGCCCGGAAACGAGCTTCTAAGCCCGGAATATCCCACATTTCATCCAGTGACTGCGGTGGAATGTATTGATCCAGCACAGAGGCAACCACGTCGTAGCGAATTGCTTTAATGGTTTCGGAGATATCAGAAGCATCCATCAGCTCGTTACGCTGCTCGTACACCACTTTGCGCTGATCATTGGCTACGTCATCAAATTCCAGTAGCTGCTTACGAATATCAAAGTTACGTGCTTCAACTTTGCGTTGCGCGTTTTCGATAGCACGGCTGACCCAAGGGTGCTCAATGGCTTCACCTGGTTCCATGCCAAGTTTACGCATCATGCCAGCCATACGGTCTGAGGCAAAAATGCGCATCAATGCATCATCTAAAGACAAATAGAAACGAGATGAACCCGGATCGCCCTGACGGCCTGAACGACCACGTAACTGGTTGTCGATGCGGCGAGATTCATGACGTTCAGTACCTATGATATGTAAACCACCGGATTCAATCACTGCGTCATGACGTTGTTGCCATTCAGCTCTCACTTTAGCAATTTGTTCTTCGCTCGCGTCAGCACCTAAAGCAGCCAGTTCGGCCTGTAAGTTACCGCCTAATACGATGTCAGTACCACGACCTGCCATGTTGGTAGCGATAGTCACAGTACCGGGTTGACCAGCCTGAGCAATAATTTGTGCTTCGTTGGCATGGAACTTAGCATTTAACACTTGATGCGGTATTTTCGCTTCATGCAGCAATTTAGATAGATATTCAGAGCTTTCAATCGAAGCAGTACCGACCAGAATAGGCCGTTTCAGTGCACGGTTTTCTTCAATATCTTTGATAATGGCCTGATACTTCTCCTCTACCGTCAAATAAACCAGATCGGACATATCTTTCCGAACCATAGGTCTGTTGGTTGGAATGACGATAGTTTCCAGGCCGTAAATAGACTGGAATTCAAAAGCTTCAGTATCAGCGGTACCAGTCATGCCAGCCAGTTTGTCATACAAGCGGAACAGGTTCTGGAAGGTGATTGAGGCTAGGGTCTGGTTTTCGTGATTAATACGAACACCTTCTTTGGCTTCAATGGCCTGATGTAAACCTTCAGACCAGCGACGGCCTTCCATAGTACGCCCGGTATGTTCATCGACAATGACGATTTCGTTGTCTTTGATCACATAGTCCACATCTTTCTTAAACAGGTTGTGTGCACGTAAGGCGGCATAAGTGTGGTGCAGCAATGTGATATTAGCAGCAGAGAATAAAGAGTCACCCGGCTGAATTAAACCCAACTCCTGCAGAATCTCTTCGACACGGATCTGACCACGTTCTGTCAGATAAATTTGTTTGGCTTTTTCGTCTATGGTGAAGTGACCATCACCCATAGCGCCTTCTTCGTCTTCCTTCTCCTGTTTGACCAATTGAGGCACTACAGTATTGATCACGCGGTACAGCTCAGAACTGTCCTCTGCCTGGCCAGAAATGATCAACGGGGTACGGGCTTCGTCTATTAAAATTGAATCCACTTCATCGATGATGGCATAGGCTAAGTGACGTTGCACACGCTCAATTGCCGAAAATGCCATGTTGTCACGCAGATAGTCAAAACCAAATTCGTTGTTGGTACCGTAGGTGATATCGGCATTGTAAGCAGCTTGCTTGTCTAAATGCCCCATACCCGGCACGTTCACACCCACAGTCAGGCCTAAAAAGTCAAACAAAGGCGCGTTGGTTTCAGCATCACGACGGGCTAAGTAATCGTTCACTGTGATCACGTGCACAGCCTGGCCACTTAACGCATTTAAGTAGGCAGGCAAAGTTGCAGTTAAAGTTTTACCTTCACCTGTGCGCATCTCTGAAATTTTGCCCTGGTGCAGCACAATACCGCCGATCAGCTGTACATCAAAGTGACGCATTTTGAAAATACGTTTACTGGCTTCGCGCACTGTGGCAAAAGCTTCTGGCAATAAATCGTCCAGCGTAGCGCCATCGGCATAACGTTGCTTAAATTCAGCAGTTTTTAATTTGAGTTCTTCATCAGATAAGGCAACAAAAGCGGGTTCCATGCCATTAATCAGCTCAACCGTTTTTTTCAATTTCTTTAAATAACGATCATTACGGCTACCAATTAATTTGGCGAAAAATTTTCCAAACATTTTATTAATACCACTTCTTGGTTAAGACTCGTTCCGAGTCCGGCCTGAGCCTTATTTCTTATTGGATACGGCGATTGACAAACATCATAGGGTCAATAGGTTGACCATTTTTCAGAACTTCATAATGCACGTGTGGACCTGTTGAACGGCCTGTATTGCCCATAATGGCAATTTCCTGGCCTTTGGTCACCATCTGTCCAACCTGAACAGTGGTTGCCTGAGCATGAGCATACCGGGTGCGATAACCATCACTATGCTCAATTTCAACCATTTTACCGTAACCAAAACGTTCACCAGCCCAGGTTACGATGCCACCTGCTGTTGCAAAAATCGAATCGCCTTCTTTACCTGCAAAATCGACCCCGCGGTGAATAGCGGGCTCTCCGCTAAAGGGGTCGCTGCGCACGCCAAAGCTGGAAGACAAGTAACCGCTTAATACAGGGCGGCCGGAAAGCTGGACACTTTTTCCTATATGGTGATTCAGGTCCAAAGATTCAAGCATGGCAAAGCGGGTTTGTTCGGACTGCAGATTCTGCTCAAGCTCGTTAAGCTGTAGCAGTACAGAATTGAGTTCAGCCAGGCTGATTTCAGTTGACGTCTGCGCTGGTCCCCCCATAGCCGGGTTATCATGCAGATTAAATTCTTCAGTCGACAAGTTGGCGGCGTCTATTAATCGCTCTCCGACCATATTTAATCGGTTCACCTGAGCTTGTAGTGTCGCGACTTTGGCGGTTAATGCGGCCAACTGATTTTCAGCACGGCGACGAATATCGGCTATTTCTTCAGTTTCGGCAGCACGGCTCAACTGAACTTTCTCCAGTTCCGCGTTACCTTGTTGAAATAAATTGGAAAAAGCCACACCAGCGCCAGAGGCGATACAAAACAATAACAGGGCCGTGACTGTCAG
>NZ_JAIWOI010000101.1 GCF_020217005.1 Rheinheimera sp.
TTGCGATGGCGTGCTGCCAAAGCTGAAGTGGCGGTGTTTGCCACGATAGAAAACTGTTACACTCATGCAACCTCAGTATAAATTCATAAGTTAAGATGGCGCGCTATTCTCAGAAACCAATGGATCTAAGCCAGTTGCTGCAACAAAGCACTTTATTGTCGACCATGCAGCACGCCGATCTGTTGCGCCAACTTAATACCGAATTAGCGCAGTTTCTGCAACTGGATCCAACCGGTTTTTGCAAAATTAGTACCATAAAAGCTGGGCGCTTAATTATTTTATGCCAATCTCCAGCCTGGGCGACCCGGCTGAAAATGCAAAGAGAGGCCATTCTAGACAATTTTCGCCAGAAAATCTTGCCGGATTTGGCAGGTATTGACATAGAAGTGTCACCCAATACCCAGCTGCAGTATGTCAAAGCGGAAGAAATCAAAACTGAAGGACCTAAAATATCTGAACAAGCAGCTGTGTATTTACTGGCTTTAGCACAAAACAGTGATGGTGAATTAAAGCAGAAACTACAAAGGCTGGCAGAGCTGGCTCAAAAGCCTCGCCCTGCCCCGAAAACTTAAGCTAACTGGGGAGCCAGATAAGATATCGGCATTTGCGCTTCTTTGTCGAAGCTGACAAATTCCCAGTTGGCTTGTTCAGCCAGCACTGCGGACAATAGCTGGTTATTTAAAGCGTGGCCCGTTTTATAAGAACGGAACTCGCCCAGAATGCTATAACCTGCCATATATAAATCGCCGATAGCATCCAGAATTTTGTGTTTGATAAATTCGTCTTCGTAACGCAGACCGTCCTGGTTTAACACCCGGAACTCATCCAGCACTACCGCATTATCAAAACTACCGCCTAACGCCAGATTATTGGCGCGTAAGTATTCAATGTCCTGCAGGAAACCAAAAGTACGGGCACGGCTGATGTCTTTAATAAAAGACGCAGCTGAGAAGTCCAGCTTCAGACGTTGTTTGGTCTCAGAAATCACAGGATGATCAAAGTCAATGGCGAAGTCCATGCGGAAACCGTGGTGAGGGACAAACTCAGCCCACTTATCACCGTCTTCCACCCGAACTTTTTGTTTAATACGGATAAACTTCTTGGCTTTTTTCTGTTCGCTGATACCGGCTTCCAGTAACAGATACACAAAAGGGTTGGCGCTGCCGTCCATAATTGGAATTTCGGCAGAGTCTACTTCGATAAACAGGTTATCAATGCCTAAACCCGCTACCGCAGCCATTAAATGCTCGGTAGTGGACAGGCGCACGCCCTGGTCGTTGATCAAACACGTACACATTACAGTGTCACCCACTAATTCAGGGGTAACTTTAAAATCAACGATCGGGTTCAGATCGACACGCCGGAAGACGATACCGGTATTATCAGGAGCAGGCCGGAGAGTAAGCGTAACCTTTTCTCCCTTATGTAAACCCACCCCGATCGAGCTGATTGATTTTGCAATGGTACGTTGTTTAATCATATTTTTTCCTGTTCAAATATTGAACAAAACCAAAATGGCGGCGAAGCATAACATAGCTGACCAGCTATGCCAACCTTTGAGCCTTTTGTCAGTTGACTAAAAAATTAGTCAGCTTGTTTACGTAAAAACGCCGGAATATCGAAAATATCGATGTTCGCTTGTTTTTCCGCTACAGGTTTGCTTTGTGCTACCGGGGCTTCCAGCTGAGCCTGTGACAGATCACGGGCCGCGTTACCCTGATGCGAGTAGCTTGTACCAGCACTGCCATAAACGTGCGCTGAACGTACTGGTTCATGACGGTGAGTTGGCACCAGACTGATGTCAGGCTTACGTTCAGCACCTATACCAGTGGCAACCACAGTGACACGAAGTTCGTCAGACATATCAGGATCAATCACAGCGCCTACTACAACAGTAGCATTTTCTGAGGCAAATGCTTTCACCGCATTACCCACAGTCTCAAACTCTTCAATGCTGATATCCAGACCAGCAGTGATATTCACCAGAATACCCTTAGCGCCAGACAGATCGATATCTTCCAGTAATGGGCTGGAAATGGCTTGTTCAGCCGCTTCTTCAGCACGGTCTGGACCTGAAGCCCGGCCAGTACCCATCATGGCAGTACCCATTTCCGACATTACTGTGCGCACGTCGGCGAAATCGACGTTAATCAGGCCAGGGCGGGTAATCAGCTCAGCTATACCTTGCACTGCACCTAACAGCACGTTGTTGGCCGCTTTGAACGCGTCCAGCAAGCTGGTGCCTTTGCCTAAGACTTTTAATAACTTGTCGTTAGGAATAGTGATCAAAGAGTCAACGTGTTTTGCCAGTTCAGCAATACCTTCGTCCGCATAAGCAGAACGCTTTTTACCTTCAAACGGGAATGGCTTAGTGACAACAGCCACAGTCAGGATCCCCATTTCGCGGGCGACTTCAGCCACTATAGGAGCAGCACCAGTACCAGTACCACCGCCCATGCCGGCCGCGATAAAGATCATGTCTGCGCCTTGCAGCGTTTTCTTGATGGTTTCACGGTCTTCTTCTGCCGACTTACGGCCCACTTCTGGATTAGCACCTGCGCCTAAACCTTTAGTCACACCAGCACCTAATTGCAACGTCATATGAGCTGACGAATTACGTAACGCCTGCGCGTCGGTATTAGCTGCAATAAATTCAACACCTTCGATGTTGCTTGCAACCATATACTCAACAGCGTTACCGCCACCACCACCAACACCTATGACTTTAATGACAGCTTCTTCGCTGTGGTTTTCCATTAACTCAAACATAGCTCTCTCTCCGTTTTAGTACGCTTACTCAAAAAAGTTAAAATTCGCCTTTAAACCAGCTGGTGAGTCGTTTCACCATGCCGCCGACTGACTCGCGGGCAGCGACAGCTTTTTTCTGCTGGGTCCGCATGTCTTTTCCATAAATCAGTAAACCCACTACGCTAGCGTAGGCCGGGTCCTGTACATATTCTCTTAAACCTGTAATGCCAATCGGATAACCCAAACGCACCGGCATCTGGAACACGTCTTCAGCAAACTCAATCGCACCTTCCATTTTGGCGGTACCACCAGTCAGCACTATGCCAGCGGCAATTTGTTCTTCCAGACCGCTGCTTCGAATCTCTTCCAGCACCAGTTCAAATAACTCCTGGTAGCGCGGTTCTACCACTTCAGCCAGGGTGTGGCGTGACATGCTGCGGGCAGGACGACCACCCACACTTGGCACTTCAATGTTTTCTTCTTTACCTACCATGCTGCGCAGCGCACAGGCGTATTGCACTTTAATATCTTCGGCGTGGCCTAAAGGCGTGCGGAAGATTTTGGCAATATCGCTGGTGACCTGATTACCAGCCACAGGGATCACCGCGGTATGGCGCAAAGCACCATTAGTAAAGACCGAGATATCTATAGTACCGCCGCCCATATCGACCACACAGACACCCAACTCTTTTTCATCGTCCGTCAGCACGGCATAGCTGGATGCCAAAGACGAGAAAATCAGCTGGTCGACATGCAGCTCGCAGCGCTCCGCACATTTTTCGATATTTTTTGCCATATCATTGGCACACGTGATGATGTGAGCCTTGGCTTCCATCCGCACTCCAGACATACCGATTGGGCTTTTAATACCTTCCTGCATGTCGACTGAAAATTCCTGTGGCAACACATGCAACATGCGACGCTCAGCTGAAATAGGCACTGATTTGGCCGCATGAATCACATTGATCACATCTTCAGCTGTCACTTCGGCGTCATTAATAGGCACCATGCCACTCTCGTTCTGACAACGAATATGCTTACCGGTAATACCTAAATACACAGAAGACACACGACAATCTGCCATCAGTTCGGCTTCTTCCACGGCGCGACG
This sequence comes from Rheinheimera sp., assembly GCF_020217005.1. GTDB lineage: Bacteria > Pseudomonadota > Gammaproteobacteria > Enterobacterales > Alteromonadaceae > Pararheinheimera. Next base: position 3,860 of record NZ_JAIWOI010000101.1, read on the forward strand.
CACGGACTGCACCACCAGGTTCAGATCGTTGACTCCGCCTTTGTCCATGCCACGTGCTACGTGAGTACCTACACCTACGATACTCAATTGATTATCAGCGGTAATTTCACCCACTAAGGCTTTTACCTGTGCTGTGCCTATATCTAAGCCAACGATAAGATCACGTTCTGTCGACTTTGTCATCTTGTTCTCTTTGTTCTGGCGTTTCGACCCAGCGTACAGCGACGCCAGTGTCATAACGCAAATCAACTTCGGCGACTGCCTGAGTTTTATGTTTACTAATCACAGGGTACAAATCGATAAACCGCTGCACCCGCTTTGCCGTATCTTCCCGGCCCAGAGTCAATTGAATGCCCTCTGCTAAATTCAACTGCCAGGCCTGACGGGCTGACACTGTGAGTCCAGTCGCAGCATGGCTGTGCACCTGCAACATCTGATTCAATTGATTGAACATGGTCAGTGCATCCTGCTCGGCCCCGTCCGGACCTTGTAACTTTGGTAATGGCTGTTTTAGTTCAGCGACAGGAGCGACAAAGACCTGACCTTGTTGGTTGAGTAAATAATGGTCATTCCATATCGCGACTGGCTTATGTTCAGTCACCACCACCACGAGCGTATCAGGCCATTGTTTGCGCACGGCTGCCTGAGCTACCCAGGGTTGTTGCTGCAGAAACAGCTGCACCTGATCCACGTTCAAATTAAAAAAGTTACCCAGATACTGTTGCTGCAGTTTTTGATTTAAACCTGCCGGCTGGATCTGGGAAAAATCGCCATAGACCTTCACCTGCTGGATAGGAGCACTTTGTTGATCCTGACTCCAAAGCCAGATCTGATAACCTAACCAGCAAACAAACCAGACAGAAAAACAGAAAAACAGTACACCAGCCCAGAAGGCTTTGTTCATTGGTGTTTTAACTGTCTTGCCATTTTTTGTCATAAGGTCTGTTCTAAAATCTGTAAAACTAACTGCTCAAAAGTTAAACCCGCAGCTTTAGCCGCCATAGGTACCAAAGACTTCTCTGTCATACCTGGCACAGTATTCACTTCCAGCAGATAAAAGTTGCCCAGTTCGTCCAGCATGGCGTCAACGCGACCCCAGCCTGATGCACCTACTGCAGTAAAAGCTGCGGCAGCGGCTTGTTGTAACACAGCAGTCTGATCGGCAGTTAAAGGCGCAGGACAAAGGTATTCTGTGCTATTGGACTGATACTTGGCTTCATAATCATAAAAAGAGCGGGGTGTACGCATTTCTACGACTGGCAACGCCTTACCATTTAATACTGTCACAGTAAATTCGCGGCCCTGGATCCACTGTTCAACCAGTACATCCGTATCGTACTTAAAAGCCAGCGCTAAGGCTTGTTCCAGTTCTTCAGCAGTGCTCGCTGCACTCATGCCGATGCTGGAACCTTCATTGGCTGGTTTCACCATCACTTTACCAGCTAATTGCTGCAAAATATCCTGATAATTCAGTTGTTTTCCAGCTTGCGCCACTAAAAATTTTGCCGTAGGCAGACCCTGAGCCTGAAACAGCCATTTGCAACGGATTTTATCCATCGCCAAAGCTGAACCTAAGACGCGGCTACCGGTGTAAGGCAAGCCCATTAACTGCAAGGCCCCCTGCATAGTACCGTCTTCACCACCACGGCCATGCAGAACTATAAATACACGGTCAAAACCAGCAGCAGTCAAAGCACTTAATGGCTGTTCCTTTGGGTCAAAAGCATGGGCGTCGACACCTTGCTTTTGCAAAGCCGCTAACACGGCAGCGCCTGAACGTAACGATACGTCGCGTTCAGCTGAGGTTCCCCCCAGCAGTACAGCTACTTTGCCAAATTTGCTGCTCATACTTCAAGCTCCCTCGTTTGGTTTTAATGCAGAAATTGCTAATTTAGCGGCCGCCAGTTGCTTGGCCAGCGCACCTATATTGCCAGCACCCTGGGTCAGTAACACATCACCGTCCTGCAGTACGTCGGCTAAAGCTGCAGGTAAGTCGGCAGGCGTGGCCACATAAATCGGGTCAAGCTGACCACGGGCGCGGATAGAACGACATAAACTGCGGCTGTCTGCTCCCGGAATAACGGCTTCACCTGCTCCGTATACTTCCAGCAATAACAATAAATCAACAGAGGACAGCACTTTGGCAAAGTCCTCATACAAATCACGGGTTCTGGTGTACCTGTGTGGCTGATAAGCCATCACAATCCGGCGCTCCGGCCAGGCATTGCGCGCAGCAGCTAAAGTGGCTGCCACTTCGCTTGGATGGTGACCATAATCATCAACCAGTAGCACTTTGCCACGACCAGTCTCAAACTCACCGTATTGCTCAAAACGCCGGCCTATGCCCTCAAATTTTTTCAGCGCAGCTAAAATGGCATCCGTTGCTATGCCTTCGTCTTTTGCTACCGCAAATGCTGCAGTGGCATTTAGCGCATTGTGACGGCCCGCTAAATTCAATTCGATCGAACTGACCACCCCAGCTTTATCTGTGATGACAAAGTGGCTTTGAGTACCACTTTGGCTAAAGTGACTGATGACATAATCTGCATCTTCACTAAAACCATAGGTAATGACAAAACGGCCGATCTGCGGTATCAACTCACGCACTACAACATCGTCAATACACATCACTGCAACACCATAAAATGGCAGGTTATGGCAAAACTCCAGGTAAGTGGCTTTCATTTTTTCAAAGTCACCCTGGTAGGTTTCCATATGATCAGCTTCGATATTGGTGATCACTGACGCCATAGGTTGCAAATGCAGGAAGGACGCGTCACTTTCGTCTGCTTCAGCTATTAAATAACGACCAGCGCCAAGGCGGGCATTAGTGCCAGCGGAATTCAATAAGCCGCCGATCACAAAAGTAGGGTCTGTACCTGCTTCAGCAAAAATCGAAGCTATTAAACTGGTAGTGGTGGTTTTACCGTGCGTACCGGCTATAGCTATGCCATGACGGAAGCGCATTAATTCTGCCAGCATTTCCGCTCTGCGTACCACCGGAATCCGGTGTTCAATAGCGGCCGCCACTTCAGGGTTATCGGTTTTGATGGCGCTGGAGACCACTACTACACTGGCGCCCTCAATATTCTCCGCTTTATGACCAATGACAATACAGGCGCCTAGAGCGGCAAGACGGTCGACCACAGGGTTGGGCGCTATATCTGAACCTGATACTTTATAACCTTCATTGACTAATACTTCGGCAATCCCACCCATACCAGCGCCGCCGATCCCGACGAAATGGATCCGCTCTACCCTGCGCATTGCATTTTTATTTTGTTGGTTGCTCATTTAGTCATACCTGTTACTTCACCACAGACTCTCACTACTTGTTCTGCGGCATCATCAATTGCAGTTCTGCGGGCATTATTTGCCAAGTGACGCAGCGCACTTTTGTCCTGCAACCAGGACCGAAGCAAAGGCAATAAAGCACCTTTACTGAATTCACTTTGTGGCAGCAACACTGCCCCTTGTTTTTGTACCAGCCAACTGGCATTGGCTGTTTGGTGGTCATCAATAGCGGATGGCAAAGGCACAAAAACCGCCGCTACACCAGCACAAGCCACTTCAGAGACAGTTAAAGCACCTGCGCGGCAAATGACTAAATCGGCCCAGGTGTAAGCAGCGGCCATGTCTTCGATAAAAGCGCTGGCACTAGCTGTTAATTCCGGCAAAGCCGCATAAGCCTGTTGCACTTGCTGCTCCATGGCTTTGCCCGTTTGATGCCGCACTTCCAGCGCACCAAAACGCGAGGCCTGAGCAAACAGAGCAGGTAACTGTTGATTAAACACTTGCGCGCCTAAACTGCCGCCTACTACTAACACTTTTAAAGCTTTTGTTGGCTCCTGAAGCTGCTTTTGTGCCGATACGGCAAGCACTTCAGCACGCACAGGGTTACCCACTACTAATCTGTCTTTGCGATCAGCAAAAGCTTGTGGAAATGCCACTAACACTTTTTTCGCAATACGGGCTAATAATCTGTTAGTGGTGCCTGCGACCGCATTTTGCTCATGCACTATTAAAGGTTTGCCTGCTAACCAGGCCGCTAAACCACCTGGGCCACTGGCATAACCGCCAAAACCTAACACCAGTTCAGGGTTCAGTTGTTTAACTAAGGCCCGAGCCTGACTGACAGAGCGCCACAACATCAAAGGGGCTTTTAATAAGCTTCTTAAACCTTTACCGCGCAAGCCGGCCACGGCAATGCTATGAAACGGGAAACCAAACTGCGGCACCAAAGTCGCTTCCATCCGATCCGCCGTACCCAGCCAGTGAATAGTCCAGCCATGCTGCTTTAACAGTTCAGCCACAGCTTTCGCCGGAAATATATGCCCGCCCGTACCGCCAGCCATAATAAGCGCGTTTTTTTGCTCCTGCTGACCAGTTTGTTTCAGCTCAGGCATGAGGACCTCCGCTGATGGCATGACGACCTTTCAGTCGTACTTCAAAATCAATGCGAATCAGCAAAGCTGCTGCCACTAACATGATGATTAAACTACTGCCGCCCGAACTGATGAAAGGCAAAGTCAACCCTTTAGTTGGCAACACACCACTGGCCACACCGACATTAACGCAGGTTTGAAAACCTATCCAAATCGCCAGCGCATAGGCCAAAAAGCCATGGAAACTCATGCCTTTAAACAAAGCCTTATTGCCTATCCATAAAGCGCGACTGACCAGTAAAAACAACAAACAAAGCACAGAAAACACGCCAATCAGGCCAGTTTCTTCAGCTATCACCGCAAAAATAAAGTCGGTATGAGCTTCAGGTAAATACTCCAGTTTTTGCACGCTGTTGCCCAAGCCCTGGCCTAACCAACTGCCTCGGCCAAAAGCCATCAGCGATTGAGTCAGCTGATAACCACTGCCAAAAGGATCGGCCCAGGGGTCTAAAAAGGAAGTGACGCGACGCCAGCGGTATTCGCTGTACACAATCAACACACCTATGGCAGCTAAACCGGTAAAAATCAGACAGAAGAATTGCCATAACTTAGCGCCAGCTAAAAACAGCAAGACCACTGAAGTCGCAAACATCACAATTACTGTGCCTAAGTCCGGCTGCATCAAGAGTAAAACTGCGAGAATAAATAGAATGATCAAAGGCTTGATAAAGCCCTTAATATTTTCTCTGACTTCTTCGTGCTTACGCACCAGATAGCTGGACAGGTAGACAAAAAAGAATAATTTCGCAGGCTCTGCCGCCTGGATATTGATAGGCCCCAACACCAGCCAACGCGTTGAACCGTTGACGTTTTTACCCATCACAAGCACTGCCACTAAGGCCAGCAGTGCCATCATCAGTAACAAAATATTGGTGTTGTGCCACCAGGACACCGGCACATTCAGCACCATGTAAGCCGCAGCAAAACCAATCAATAAATACACCATATGGCGCACAGTGAAATGCAGCGGGTTACCGTGCAAACGCTCTGCCACAGGCACTGAAGCGCTTGTCACCATAATGATGCCAACGCCTAACACCAGAGCCAGCAACACCAGGAATATTTTATCGTAGCTGTTAGCCTCGTCACGTTGCCACCACTGAGCCAGTGCAGCTGTAGGGGAAGGGATAAGGTTCAGCAGCATTTGCCTCATAACCACACCTTCTGTACAGCGGCAGCAAACTGCTGACCACGGTCCTCGTAGTTTTTAAACATATCCAGACTGGCACAGGCTGGAGATAGCAATACCAGGTCATTGGCTTTGGCCAGTTGAGCTGCAGCTTTTACTGCAGTCACTAAATCTTTCACTTCAATACTGCCCGCTTTGAGCGCAGCAATAGCAGGACCGTCTTGTCCTAAAGTAATTAACAGATCAACATCGCGATTTAATACCTGGGCCAGTTCGCTGAAATCAGCGCCTTTGCCATCGCCACCTGCGATTAAAATCAGCTTGCCTGACACTTCGGGTCTTAAACCTGCGATAGCGGCCAGAGTCGCGCCGACATTGGTCGCTTTCGAATCATTAACCCAACGCACAGCCTTGTGGTTTGCCACCAACTGACAACGATGCGGCAAAGAAACGAAGGTTTTTAATGCTTCAATTAAGCCATCACGAGTTGCTCCTGCAGCTAGCGCCAAAGCGCAACTGGCTAAAGCATTAAACTGATTATGTAACCCCACTATGCTCATATCACGC
>NZ_JAIWOI010000102.1 GCF_020217005.1 Rheinheimera sp.
ACTGGCATTAAAGGCTCGCCTGCAACAAGTAACCAGTTTTCGCTCTGATGTTGAACCAAGCCGTAGTCAGCAGCAGTTAATTCTAATCCTAACGAAACTACAGGGCTCTGAGGAAAAGTTAACGCATCGGCTTTATTGTAAATTGCCAGTTCTGTGCCCTGATAAACCCGTTGTTTGGATGCAGCATAAGCAGCCATAGTGCCGTATCTGTCCATATGATCTTCAGTCACATTGAGGATACAGGCGGCTTTGCTCCGAAGAGAATGAGTGGTATCCAACTGGAAGCTCGACAGCTCCAGTACAAACACATCAGCATCGCTTTGCAATGCATCCAGGATAGGTAAACCAATATTGCCTGCTGCTATAGCTTTTATGCCACTGCATTGCAGCATATGAGCCGTTAAACTGGTGACAGTCGACTTGCCGTTGGCGCCAGTGATTGCAAGCACAGGCTTCTGGTTTTGCAGTGCAAACAGCTCGACATCACCAATCAGATGCGCACCTTGTGCTAAAGCAAAACGTATCGCCGGATGTTTAGGATCTAAGCCAGGGCTGACCACCAACACATCCATATGAGCTAAACGGTTCGCATCCAGTTCACCTAAATAAATACCGTCTACTTTGTCAGCTGGAATTTGTTCCAGCCCTGACACTTTTAAGCGGGTATCCATCAGCACTGGTTTGACGCCTTGTTTCAGCAAAAAGCGCACTGTGGCCAGACCTGAAAGGCCTAGTCCTATCACAGCAACACGTTTTCCCTGGAACAACTTAGCGTTCATCTTTTATCTCAGTTTTAAAGTGGCTAAACCAATCAACACAAAAATGACGGACAGAATCCAGAACCGCACTATAACGCGGGGTTCAGGCCAGCCTTTTAATTCGTAGTGGTGGTGAATAGGCGCCATACGGAAAATCCGTTGGCCGCGTAATTTGTAAGAACCCACCTGCAAAATCACAGACACAGTTTCCATCACAAACACACCGCCCATAATAAAGAGCACAATTTCCTGGCGGACTAAAATAGCAATCACACCCAGCACAGCGCCTAAAGCTAAAGAGCCTACATCGCCCATAAAAACCTGAGCCGGATAAGTATTAAACCAAAGGAAACCCAGACCAGCGCCGACTAAAGCCGCACACACCACCACAAGTTCACTGGCGTGAGGCAGATAAGGGATGTTCAGGTAAGTGGCAAAATTCACGTTACCGCTGGCATAAGCAATAATGGCAAAAGCGAAAGCCACCATGATGGTTGGCACTATGGCTAAACCGTCTAACCCGTCTGTTAAGTTCACTGCGTTGCTGGTACCTACAATGACGAAGTAACACAAGGCAATAAAGATAAAGCCCAGCTGTGGCAGCACATCTTTAATAAAAGGCACCACTAAACTGGTTTCTGCCGGACGTTCTGCTGAGGCATACAAGAAAAACGCAATAGCGACCGCAAACAAGGATTGCCAGAAGTATTTCCATTTGGCGATTAAGCCTTTTGGATCTTTACGAACTACTTTGCGGTAGTCGTCAATAAAACCAATCCAGCCAAAGCTCACCAGGGTAAAAATCACGACCCAGACGTATTTATTACCAAGATCAGCCCACAACAGAATACTGGCTAGCACTGAACCTAAAATCAGCAAACCACCCATAGTCGGCGTGCCTTTTTTCGAAAAATGGCTTTGTGGGCCATCGTCGCGCACTGTTTGGCCTATTTGCAGTTGTTGTAATTTGGCGATCAGCTTAGGGCCAAAATACAGACTCAACATTAAAGCCGTTAAAATGCCCAGAATAGACCTGAAGGTCAGGTAACTGAATACGTTAAAGGCGTTGATATATTGAGTTAAATACTCGGCTAACCACACTAACATGAGCTGATCTCCTGCTGACATCTTTCTAGCAAGTCCTGCACCACCAATTCCATTTTGGCGCTGCGCGAACCTTTGACCAGCACAGTCGCGTCGGACTGTTCATCAAGGATCGGGCTTAACTTTTGGATCAGTTGCTGACGGGAACTAAAATGGGCCCCTTGGCCGTTAAATAAATCACTGGCGCTTTGTGATAACACACCCAGGGTGAATAACAGATTAATCCCCTTTTGTTTGGCGTATAAACCTACTTCTTCATGGTACAAACGGGCATCCGCGCCCAGTTCACCCATATCACCAAAAACTAACACTCTAAAGCCGGGGTAAGTTGCCAGTAGATCGATAGCGGCCTTGGTGGACTCAGAGTTTGCGTTGTAGGTATCGTCTATCAGACGTAATTTGTCGCTAGCTTGCGTGACGTTAATCCGGCCTTTCACAGGTTTCATCGCGGCTAAACCTAACTGCACATCGGTCAGGCTGGCACCTAAAGTCAAAGTGGCTGCAGCGGCGGCCAAAGCGTTGGCTACGTTATGTTTGCCTGGCAATACCAACTGAACAAAAATCCGGCCTTGTGGGCAGACTAAATCAAAACTGGCACAGCCCTGTTCATTCAGCACTATATGTTCAGCGCTGAAATCAGCGGCCTGAGTGCTGCTGAAGGTCAGCACCTTTTTATCCTGCAGACGCTTTAACCAATAATCAGAAAACTCGCTGTCCAGCGGCACTATAGCGACACCGTCCGCGCCTAAAGAGCCATAAATTTCGCCTTTAGCACGGGCTACACCAAACAAGTCGCCAAAACCTTCCAAATGGGCCGCGGCCACATTGGTGATAATGGAGACTTCAGGTTTGACCAACGAAGAGGTATAGGCAATTTCGCCTAAATGATTGGCGCCGAGCTCCATCACCGCATATTGATGCTGCTCAGTTAAACGTAACAGGGTTAAAGGCGCACCTATATCGTTATTAAAATTGCCGGCTGTGGCAAGCACATTGCCGATACGGTCTAAAATAGCGGCCATCATTTCTTTGACTGTGGTTTTACCCACGCTGCCAGTCACAGCCACAGACTTAGGATTGACCTTTTGTTTGACTGCGGCACCTAAAGCGCCCAAGGCCAGACGGGTATCAGCCACAATAATTTGTGGCACTGCCAGATCCAGCAGCTGTTCGACAATCAAAGCAGCCGCTCCTTTGCTGATCACATCGGCGGCAAACTGGTGGCCATCAAAATTTGGCCCTTTTAAGGCAATAAACAAATCGCCCTGATTGATATTGCGGCTGTCTGTGCTGACGCTCTGAATCTGAATATCAGCGCCAACCAGTTGTCCCTGCACTAACTGTGCTATTTCTTTTGTTTGTAAAGGGATCATAAAGCAGTCTCCGTCACCAGTTGTCGGACAAAGGCACGTTCATCGTAGGGTAAAATGTCATGACCAATGATTTGGTAATCTTCGTGGCCTTTGCCAGCGATCAAGACCAGATCACCAGCTTTGGCCTGATCTAAGGCTGTGCGTATCGCCGTTTTACGGTCTGTGATCAGTTGATACTGCGGCTCTGTGCAACCTGAGGCTATATCCAGACAAATCGCCATCACATCTTCAGTACGTGGATTGTCTGCCGTAATAATTAATTGGTCTGCCAACCGCTCGGCAATAGCTCCCATTAAAGGTCGTTTGCCTTTATCCCGGTCGCCACCACAACCAAACACCAGCCACAACTGGCCCTGGCAGTGGTTACGCACAGCCCGTAAGGTTTGCTCCAGCGCATCAGGCGTATGGGCATAATCCACCACAGCCATTACCTTGCGATGAGCCTGGTAAAACTGTTCGATACGACCTGGCACACTACGCAATTGCTGCACAGCCTGAACTAAAACCTCAAAGCTGTAGCCTAACTGCAGCATGGCGCCAAAGGCGGCCAATACGTTTTGAATATTAAACTCACCCAGAACCCTGAGTTGCAGTTGTTGCTGGCCCAGGTGGCTGGTTAAGCGGAACTGATAACCTTGCGGGGTAATATCCAGTTGGTCATAAGCAAGAAACTCGCTGTAGCCAGCACAGTCCTTTAATTGTCCATAAACCAGCACAGGCAGAGTGCAGTCTGCAGCTAACTGACGACCAAAATCGTCTGAGATATTAATCACAGCGGTTTTGGCTAAATCTGCTTTAAACAACAAAGCTTTGGCTTCGCCGTACGCTTGCATAGTGCCGTGATAGTCCAGATGGTCGCGGGTTAAATTAGTAAACACTGCCACTTCAAACTGCAGGCCAGCCACACGCTGTTGTACCAAGGCATGAGAAGAGACTTCCATTGCCACCAGCGCATCGCCTTTCACAGCTTCAGTGCTCTGGATGCTGTGCAGAATACGGTGAATATCGACCAGATGAGGTGTAGTGTTATTTAAAGGCGTCAGGCTACGGTAATCGCCATAACCCAAAGTACCAATTACAGCGCCTTGTTGCTGTAACAGCACAGCCAACTGATTGATAAAAATAGCAGTGCTGGATTTACCGTTGGTGCCGGTAATACCAACAAGTCGTTGCGCTTGGTGGGGGTAAAATGCAACAGTTAAAGCACTGAGCAATTCAACCAGCTGAGGGACAACGACAACACGTTCATCAGCAACAGCTGGCGCAGTATTGGTCAGCACCAGCACAGCACCAGCAGTTAAGGCTTTTTCAACGAACTGGTTGCCATGGGTTTTAGTACCAGGCAAAGCCAGGAATACATCACCCTGCCGCACTTCGGCACTATTGATGCGCAAATGCTGCAACGGCAAAGCCGCCACTGCAGCGCTCAGCTGGATTTTAAACGGAGTCAGCCACTGCTGTAGTGAGTTAGCCGGCATTAGGCACCCCACTGACTTTGGTAATTCGGCCGTCATTGGCATCAGGCGCGACATTCAATAGCTGTAAGGCTGCACCTGTCACAGCAGAAAATACCGGAGCAGCCACTTCACCACCGTAATAGTAATCACCGCTGGGTTCATTGATAATGACCACGACAGCGATACGTGGGTTTGAAATAGGCGCTATACCAGCAAAAGACCCAATGTAGTCTGAACTATAGCCCCCTATACCAGCTTTTTTAGCGGTGCCTGTTTTGCCACCAACACGATAACCAGGCACTGCAGCTCGTTTTGCGCTGCCGCCAGGCCCTACCACAGCTTCCAGCATGCTGGCCATATTGTCAGCATGTTCTTCACTGACCACACGTTCGCCCAATGGCTTTTTATCGCTTTTAAAAATAGACAAAGGATAAGACACACCACCATTAGCAATGGTGGCATAAATACGGGCCAGTTGTACGGCATTAACGGTAAAGCTATAACCAAAAGAAATAGTAGCTAACGCAAATTCACCCCAACGACGTTGCTCACGTAATACACCAGGAGTTTCGCCTGTCAGGCCCAAACCTGTTTCAGAGCCGACTCCCATTTTGTAGTACATATCCAGAAATTTCTCGGTAGGCAGACCTAAAGCTAAACGGGTTACGCCTATGTTACTGGATTTGCGCATAATGCCTGTCAGGTCTAAATCACCATAACCATTGATATCCCGCACTAAACGACCGCCAATACGAACAGGACCGTAACCTGTTGAAATGACAGTATCCATAGTGGCTGTGCCATTTTCTAAAGCGGCTAACACTGTTAATGGTTTTATAGTAGAACCTGGTTCGAAGGTATCGGTGATGGCGCGGTTTCGGTACCTGTTACTGTCAGTATTTTTTCTGTTGTTTGGGTTATACGAAGGTGCATTGGCCATAGCCAGTACTTCGCCATTATGCACATCCACCACTACCACAGAACCTGAGGTAGCACCAAACTGCATCACAGCCTTTTTCAGTTCACGATAAGCCACAGCCTGAATACGCTGGTCGATACTCAGTTGAATATTATTGGAGGCCTTGCCATCGGTTTGTGAAAGCACTTCAATTTCGCGGCCTTTGGCATCTTTACGTATAGTTTTCAGAGCTGGCTTACCGGTCAACACGTCGTTAAACTGACGTTCAATACCTTCCATGCCCTGATCGTCGACATTGGTGAAACCTAGCAAGTGCGCAGTCACTTCACCGGCCGGATAATAACGACGTGACTCTTGCTGGAAAGCTATGCCTGGAATTTTTAACTGTTTAATGTAATCCACGGTAGCAGGGCTAGCCTGACGCTGCAGATAAACAAAACGTTTGGAATCGTCACCACCAATTTTATCAGACAACTGCTGTGGACTGATTTGCAGCATATCCGCCAAGGCATGCCAGCGGCGCTCGTCAATTTTGTGTCTGTTACGAAGTACAAGTTGCGGGTCAGCCCATATTGACTGCACAGGAACGCTGACCGCCAATTCTTCGCCGTTACGGTCTAAAATCATGCCACGCATCGCAGCGTCAGATTTCACCCGCAAGGTGCGCATATCACCCTGTTCCAGCAACATTTCCGGCTCTAACACCTGCAAATAGGCTGCACGGATAATCAGACCGCTGAACACGCCAAATAAAGAGATTATTACAAAAGCAAAACGCCAACTGATGACAGTCGGCTGTTGATTCTTTTTCGCCTGCTTTTTAGGTGCTGCTGGTTTTTTTATCATGGTTCCTGCACCACCACATCTTGTGGGCCGCTGGGCCTGACCATATTCAGTTTGGTCACGGCCAGCTCTTCTACCCTACTGTGTTCAGACAAGGCCCTTTGTTCCAACAATAAGTTGCGCCACTCCATTTCCAGTCTGTCACGATATTGCAATATTTTGTCTTCATGGATCGTTAGTTGGCGGTTCATATGAGTGAACTCCACCACAGCCAAAGCTGAACCTAAACAGCACAACATCAGCACCAGCAAAAACTTGTGTTGCCAGATGTCACTGATGATCAGACGGTTAAGTTTAATGGCACTCATGCGGTTTTCTCCGCTATGCGTAATACAGCGCTGCGTGCTCTGACGTTATTTTCCAGTTCGGCTTCTGACGGCATAATGGCCTTACCGATCAGTTTTAACGGGGTGTACAGATTCAGTTGTTCCTGGGTCAGGGGTAAACCTTTAGGAATAGCCGCGCCTTTGCTTTTTAAGCGCATAAACTGTTTCACCATGCGGTCTTCCAGCGAATGAAAACTGATCACAGTTAAACGACCACCAGGTTTTAATACATGCACAGCTGCGTCCAACGCAGTTTTGATCTGGTCCAGTTCGCTGTTGATATATATACGGATACCCTGAAAGCTACGAGTCGCAGGATGTTTTTTCTCTTTATGGCTTTTTGGTACCACAGTGCTGATTAAGCTAGCCAGTTGAGCCGTGCGGGTCAGTGGTTGCTCACTGCGGCTATCGACTATGGCATTGGCGATACGCCAGGCTGATTTTTCTTCGCCGTATTCACGCAAAACAAAAGTAATGTCTTCGACATCAGCTTTGGCCAGCCAGTCGGCAGCAGAAATACCTGATGTTGGGTCCATCCGCATATCCAAAGGACCATCACGCATAAAGCTAAAACCACGTTCAGCATCATCCAACTGCGGTGAAGATACACCTAGATCCAGCAAAATGCCGTCTACTTTACCTGTAATGCCTTTATCTTCAGCAATTTGGGCTAAGGCTGCAAAAGGGCTGTGCGTAATAGAAAAACGTGGGTCGGCCAATAAAGGCTGAGCTGCGGCAATAGCGGCAGGGTCACGGTCAATGCCGTATAAACGGCCTTGCGGACCTAATTTAGATAAGATCACTCTGCTGTGACCACCGCGGCCAAAGGTACCGTCGAGATAAATCCCGTCGGGTTTTATGGCTAGTCCGTCTATGGTCTCAGCCAGTAGTACGGAGATATGGGCGCTTTGATCCATCAGAGTACAAAATCCTGCAGCCGTTCTGAGATCTCTGCGTCGACGGACATATCACGTTCAATTGCCATATCTTCAGCAACACGCTTATTCCAGGTGTCTTCGTCCCAGATCTCAAATTTATTAAGTTGTCCGACTAAACGGATGTTTTTTGTCAGACTGGCATGGTTTCTTAGTGGCGCAGGTAATAGAATGCGGCCGCTTTTATCCATGTCACAATCCGACGCGTGGCCTATCAATAAACGTTTAAAGCGCAATTCTTGTGGGTTTTGATTGGATAAACGCTGCAGCTGTTCTGCAACTTCTTCCCATTCAGGCAGTGGATACAGTAATAAGCAGGGATCTTTAGTGTGGATGGTGCAGACCATGGCGCCTTCTGCATCAGCAAATAAGGTATCACGGTAACGCGTTGGCAGCGCTAACCGACCCTTATCATCCAATGTTAAAGAAAACGAACCACGGAACATGTTAATCCCACTTTATTCTTGTTTGATCCTGATATTTGATCCACAAATACCCACAATTTCCCACTGATGTACAGTTTAGGGCCGCAGAAGAAAGCTTGTCAAGGTGAAAACCCCTTTGTTTGATCAGGATAGATCCAGTAAAAACAAGGCTTAGCGCGAAGATCCTGATTTCTGTGGGAAAAAGTGGAAGAAAAAAACCATAAAATAGTTTTAAATTTTTTATTTGGTTACGCATAACCAAGCTATTCAGACTAATGGCTCAAGCTGTGCGACTAAGCTGCTGTAACCAAACTAATGACAGCAGGTTTTTAATGCACAACATTAAAATAACCGTATGATTTTTATTAATAAAAATTGTCAGATTGAAATTGAATTATGACAACTACAATGACAAACGATAATAACTGCAAGCTAGGGCAGTAGTAGAGATAAGAGCAAAAAAGCAGGCAAAAAACAGTTAAATTAGAATAAAAACCCAATTAAATTGCGGCAAAAAAAGTAAGCAAGCACTCACAACCACCAAGAAAAAGCCCTGCTTCTCAAAAGGTAATCAGGGCAAAAAACAGGAAGCTCAGCGACGCACTGCGGATGCAGGTCGGGCTAACTGAAATATATCAGTAGCAACCCTGCTATAACCTGAACCACCAATACGGCTGATTAAATCCATTTTATGGGGATCAGGCATACCATTGGCGTCCAGTACAGTGGGATTGATATAAATCGCTAGCACTTCTGCAAAAATGACTTCACAGCTTGGGTTTTCCGGTGGATAAGGCTGTAATCTGGATAACCTGCATTCCAGAGCGACCGGAGCCAATGCCACTCTTGGCACTTTAATCTGGCTGGAGGCCGCCTGTTCCAAACGGGCTAAGTCAAATTCACTTTCATTGGCAGGCACAGCGGCTGCACTGATATTCATTTCATTCGCCAACGCATGCGGCACCAGATTGACGACAAAGTCACGGGTAGCTTCAATGTTTATGCTGGTATCTTTACGACTGCCATCCGCTTTATGCTGAGTAGAAATCATCAAGGTTGGCGGCTGGTCGGTGATCATCTGAAAAAAACTAAAAGGTGCCAGATTCACAACACCATCTATAGATAAACTCGAGACCCAGGCGATAGGCCGAGGGGTAATGGTACTGGTGAGCAGCTTATAAGCGGCCGAAGGGTCCAGCTGTTGCAGATCAATCCACATTAAAAGTGACTCCAAAAAGATAAAACCAAGCCCAGGATACCGGCTCCTGCAATCACCCGCATCAATCCCTGCTTCGCCACAAACAAGGCAAGAGATGCTGCCAGAGTAATAAAACCAGCCTGCCAGTCGATGGCGGTGGAAAAACCTGAAGGCCAAAGCACATGATAGGCAAAAAACAGCGCTAAATTTACTATCACGCCAACCACTGCAGCGCTGATCGCAGTCAATGGTCCAGTGAGTTGCACTTTGCCTTGACTGGATTCTACCAGTGGACCACCTGCAAGGATAAAAATAAAAGAAGGTAAAAAGGTAAACCAACTGACTAAAAGTGCGGCTGTAATACCGGCCAGCAACATCAAGTCAGGCCCAAAGCTGGCCTCAACATAAGCCCCAACAAAAGCGACAAAAACGACCACCATAATCAGCGGGCCCGGCGTCGTTTCGCCTAAAGCCAGGCCATCCATCATTTGGCCTGGCGTTAACCAACCAAATTTGTCGACAGCCCCCTGGTAAACATAAGGCAACACCGCATAAGCACCACCAAAAGTTAATAATGCAGCCTTGGTAAAAAACCAGCTCATTTGGGTTAGTTGATGTTGCCAGCCCAAACTGAAGGTAAGCAGCAGCATAGGCAAAGCCCA
>NZ_JAIWOI010000103.1 GCF_020217005.1 Rheinheimera sp.
AAGAACCAAACCACAAGCTATGACCAGCACAAAGCGGCTCCAGCGAAACAACGCATGCTGTGGATTGGGTGTTGTATCGTCAATCAAAGCCGGACCATAACTTTTTTGTGCTGATGCATGACCGCCTGAGGAAAACACTGCAGGTGTCACTTTACTGCCGATAAAACCAATCAAAGCTGCAGACAAAACAATAAGCGGGAATGGCAGTTGAAAGGCAAAAATAGCCACAAAAGCAGCCACAGCTATAGCCCATAATAACGGGTGTTTCATCACCCGCCCGCCTATACGCCAGGCAGCATGTAACACTATGGCCGCTATCGCAGGTTTAATGCCATAAAACAAAGCGGCGACCCAGGGGTGCTCGCCATAGACCAGATAACCCCAGGACAGCAGCACCAAAAGCAGTAATGACGGCAGAATAAACAACAACCCAGCCACTACACCACCCAAAGTGCGATGCATCAGCCAACCTAAATAAGTTGCCAGTTGCTGTGCTTCAGGTCCTGGCAACAGCATGCAATAATTCAGCGCATGTAAAAACCGGCCTTCACTGATCCAACGGCGTTTTTCCACCAGCTCCGTATGCATCAGAGCAATCTGCCCGGCAGGACCACCAAAACTGATACAGCCTAGTTTTAACCAAAACCAGAAGGCTTGCCAGAAAGGGATGGACGAAGTTTGCATCTGTAAGCCCACAGTAAAACCTAAAATAGCCGCTAGCCTAGCAAAACAACAGTGACGCTTGCCAGCTTGAGAAGAAAAAAGGTACGGTATCCAGCTACTGTTTAAGAGATCACACTCAGATGACAACCACTATTCAATGTCCAATTTGTGAATTGGATAACTGCGAAAAAAGAGAAGACATATGCAATGACCAAGTTCACTTCATTTGCGGTCGATGCGGTAAATTCAAATTAACTGGCAGTCTGGATGCTTCTATTCAAAACTATATCCAATCAGCAGATGATCGCTGGAAACTTAGTTATTGGCTAAGAAGTAACGAATCAGACAATCAGGAACAAGCTCTGAATTCTTTAACTATCAAAGCAATCCTTGAAAGGAAGCTTCCTTCCTTAACCGAACAATTTGATTTGCTATTAAAATGGCTGGCTAGTAAATCAAGTGATCATGGAGCTGCTGTTGAGGCTTATAAAAACTTAGATTTTGTAGTAATAGGAGCAAAATCTGCTGAAAGCTTCGTATATGTAACAGAAGCATTGAAAGAACGTGGTTTGCTAAAAGAAACTAGTCGCCCCACTATCATGATTGGACGCCGAGACAGAGAAAAGGCAACGTTCAATGAAGTCGGCATGCTTTTGACTGTAACTTTCAATGGTTGGGAGCATTTAAACAAGATTAGCAATGCAGCTAAAAGCTACCACAGGGCTTTTATGGCAATGAAATTTGGCGACCAAGAACTAGACACTATCGTCTCTGAGCATTTTAAACCAGCGGCAGAGCAAGCAGGCTTTACACTACTAAGACTCGACGACAATCCCATTGCTGGCTTAATAGATAACAGAATGCGAGTCGAAATTCGTAGTGCAGATTTTGTTATAGCAGATTTGTCCCACGACAATCTCGGCGCCTATTGGGAAGCTGGTTATGCCGAAGGATTGGGTAAACCTGTGATTTATACCTGCAAAAAAGAAAAGTTCGCAGAAAAGTCGACTCATTTTGATACGAACCACCATTTGACCATTCAGTGGGATGCTGGAGACCCGTTTAAAGCTGCAGAAGAACTTAAAGCAACGATTAGAGCAACTTTGCCTCATCTGGCGAAGCTTGAGTAGCAGACTCAAAAAAGCGAGGATGGCTATAGTTCTAAGCAGACCGTCTTTGGCAGGGACGCCAAAGACGAGCCCCCATGGATGGGTTCACGGCGTGTCTGCGTGGGCTATAGCCATACCGCAGCTACCAAACTCTGCTGAGCAAGTAATGTCAGCAAAGGAAATAAGAAGGTGTGAGTCGGCCCGTTAAGCCGGGTTCTGTCGTGGACAATCATTCCTCTAGGACGTACGTCACCGTACGCCTCAAGCAACCTACCCGCCCCCAACGCGGGCCGCGCCAAAGGGGGCCTATTTGGTCTTGCTCCGAGTGGAGTTTACCGTGCCACGAACTGTTACCAGCCGCGCGGTGCGCTCTTACCGCACCCTTTCACCCTTACCTGATCCCTTGCTTGCGCAAGGGCCATCGGCGGTTTGCTCTCTGTTGCACTAGTCGTCGGCTCGCGCCGCCCAGGCGTTACCTGGCACTCTGCCCTATGGAGCCCGGACTTTCCTCCCCCTGCTTACGCAGGCAGCGATTGTCTGGGCCAACTCACGGCGCGCATTATAGGGGAAGAAAAGCGCAAGGCCCAGCTATAATTCGTGCTAACCCATGGTGTCAGGCAAATTAGTCTTCAGCGCCCCAACTCAACCCCAGCTTATACAATGCATTTTTCTTTTCACCGTGAATTTCTGCGGTTAAAGCTGCGGCTTTTTTCAGGGGTAATTCACTCATCAGCAGCTTCAGAGTTTGCTGAGCTGCCGGGTTAATTTCTTCTTCGGCAGCTAAAGTCGGCGCTATCATTAAAACCATTTCGCCCTGACAACGGGCCGGATCCTCGTCTAGCCACTCTGTAATTTGTGCAGCAGTACCATACACAAAGTTCTCAAAGGTTTTGGTCAGCTCCTTCGCCAATACCAACTCACGTTCAACACCAAAAACTTTCACTACATCTTCTAAACAATCTTTGATACGGCGCGCTGTTTCGTAGCAAATCAAGGTGCCCACACCTTGTGGAATGGCACTGAGTACATTTTGACGTTGCTGACTTTTGGCTGGTAAAAAACCTATAAAGTGGAATTTGTCTGTAGGTAAACCTGCACAACACAACGCACTGATCAATGCGCAAGGACCGGGGATAGGCACGACACGGACACCGGCGTCACGGCATAAACGCACCAGGCTGTAACCAGGGTCACTGATCAATGGCGTGCCCGCATCTGAAATCAAGGCAACATCTTCACCCGCCTGTAATTTTTGCAATAGAGTGGCAGCCCGTTGTTTTTCGTTGTGATCATGCAGCGCTAACATTTTGGCTGAAATACCCAAGTGGCTGAGTAACTTACCACTGTGTCTTGTATCTTCTGCAGCCACCCAGGCTACAGTGCTTAGGGTTTTAATCGCGCGCTGACTGATATCATCTAAATTACCAATAGGTGTGGCTACTATGTATAAATTTCCGCTTTGTGCAGTCATATGGCGCTTAATCCGTTGTACTTGAATTACTTTGGCTGGAATTCATTGAGCTTAGGCACGGCACTGAGTAAGATACCTGCATTGTTTTCTTCATTGTACCTGTGCATTGTGAAATCCAGCAAACTGAAGCCATTTATTCTTTTAGGCAGCGCCATAGCGTTTGCCGGTTGTTCCTCCACGCCAGAACAGGTTGCTCCTGTCAAACAGGCACCTGTGATCAAGCCTGCTCCTTTGGTAACAGAGGAAGTGGAAGTTGTGAAAATTGAAAAACCCTTGTCTGGTGCCGACTTTATTGAACAAGCCGGTCAGCAACAAGGCTCAGAACAGCAATGGCAGTTGCTGGAAGCGGCCAAAGCTCACTTGCAGCAAGGTGAAACTGAGCAAGCTCAGGCCATAAGTCGCGTGCTGGCGCAACAAGCTGCACCAGAAGTTCAACAGGCTAACCTGTTGCCTTTTTTTCAGAGTCTGATCGCAGCTGGCGAGTATGAAGATATAGAAAAGTTCAACCGCCAGTATTCGTTAAGCTCGTTCAGAGAACAAGACAAAACGGCCTATTTGCAGAGCCTTGCAGAGTATCAAAGCAGCAGAAGAGAGCCAGATAAAGCAGTGAAGACCTACTTGCAATTGCTGGCCTTAACTCCAGAGCAAAACACTGTGCAAAGTGCCTTGTGGCAACAGCTTGGCATGCTGACCCCTGACCAATTATCCAGCTTCAGCAACAGCAAAGACCCTGTCACTCAGGGTTGGGCCAAATTATTACAACTGCATCAACAGTATTTAGGCAATAGCCCGGCTTTAACTCAGGCCATTAGCGACTGGCAACAGCAGTACGCTGCCTTGCCTTCTTTGCAGCAGCTACCGGCAGAAGTGCAGCAATTAAGTGCTGTTGATGCCTTTTCACCTAAAACTATAGCGGTGCTATTACCTTTTAGCAGTAACTTCCGCCAGCATGCGGAAGCTATTCAGCAAGGAATTCTGGCGGCGTCAGCCAACCAGGAAGCTCGTTTAATTTTTATCGACAGTCAAACGGAAACATCAGCGTTAAAGCAACGGCTTGCCAGTGAGCAGGTGGACTTTGTGATTGGTCCACTGTTGCGGGAGCAAGTAGACGCTATATCTCAGCAAAGCGACTGGACTATCCCCACCTTGTTTTTAAATGGAAAAACCGATTTGGTGCAACAATCTGCCGATAAGTTTTATTTTTCATTGAGTGTGGAAGATGAAGCTCACCAAATGGCGATGCTGTTTAAACAAAAAAACTATAAGCAACCTGTACTGATGGCATCCCGTAACCCGCTTAGTCAGCGCATGGCTGAACAATTTAGCCGTGACTGGAAACAAGTGGCAGGAAAAGAACCTGAAATCTATTGGTTTGCCGATCAGGCAGGCATGGAAAGTACCATCAAACAATTACTGGAAACCGCAGCCAGCGAACAACGTATCCGGGAAATCAGTCAATTGGCAGGTGAAGGTGTAAAAGCTGAAACCCATAGTCGCCAGGACATAGACGCTATTTATTTATTGGCCGACCCGTCGCAAACCCGTTTACTCAAACCTTATATTGACGTGTCTGTGGCGCCGACTAAAACCACAGTGCCTGTGTACGCCAGTTCGCGCAGCCACCAAAAGTCAGCAGAATTTACCGACCGCCGTGACTTGCAGGGTTTAACTTTTACTGAAATGCCCTGGATGCTCAGTACAGGTCAGCAGCTTGAATTCCGTCAGCAATTTGAACAGCTGTTTCCACAGCAGGATGAAACTCTGCAGCGTTTGTTTGCTATGGGCTATGACTCCTACCACTTAATTTTCCGTTTAAAGCAGCAACAACAATTTCCGGCCTTACGCTATCAGGGGCTGACTGGCAATCTGGCATTATCGACAGGTGGACAGGTTCAGCGGCAGTTAACCTGGGGCAAATACAGTAAGGATGGTTTGCTGACACCCCGGACGCCCTAAATGAGCAAAAGCACTGGGCAGTTTTATGAACAACAGGCCTTAGTGTTTTTGCAACAACAAGGCTTGCAGCTGCTGCAACAAAACTACAGCTGTCGCTTTGGTGAAATTGATTTAGTCATGCGCGAGCAACAAACGCTGGTTTTTGTTGAAGTAAAATTCAGGCGCAATACGCTTTTTGGTGGTGCAGTTGCTGCCGTCACTTTAGGCAAACAGCAAAAATTGAGCCGCGCAGCTTTATGTTATTTACAAAGTAGTGGTCCGCAACATTGCCGTTTCGATGTAGTGGCTATTACTGAACAGCCGGCAGATATTTGCTGGATTAAAAACGCTTTTGCAGGAACAGTGAACTAATGCAAGACCATATCAGGCAACTTTTTACTGAAAATATTCAAACTATGATAGCGACAGGCGAAGCTTTGTCTGCCCCTATCGAAAACGCCGCAGCTAGTCTGGTGAACTGCCTGATCAATGGCGGTAAGGTGATTTGTTGCGGTGAAGGCGCGTCGGCGGCTTTAGCCACACATTTTGCTCAACTGTTATTGGATCAGTTTGAAGCTGAAAGGCCCTGTTTACCGGCTTTTGCTTTGTTAAGTAATAACTCCAGCTTACAACCCGATAATCAGCAAAACCCCGATCATTTGGCGCGTCAGGTCCGGGCTTTAGGTCAGGCGGGTGACGTCCTGGTGGCCATTTCGATGACAGGGGAAGAACATAATTTAATTAAAGCCGTGGAAGCAGCTTTAACTAAAGATATGACTGTGGTGGCTTTAACCGTAGATAACAGTGGAGAATTGTCCGGGTTACTGGGCAATCAGGATACTGAATTAAAGGTACCAGCCCACCGGCCTGCCAGAGTCTTTGAGTGTTATACCTTTTTACTGCACGCGTTATGCGAACTGATCGACATAACTTTGTTTCCGCAACAAGGAGAGCTCTGATGTTGAACAAATTAATACTGGTATTAGCAACAAGCTGGTTATTACAGGGTTGCGCTGCTGCTGTGCTTGCAGGCGGAGCCACAGCCGTCACTTCCGCAGGTGACCCACGCAGTCTGGGTAGCCAGATTGACGACAAAAGTATTCAGGTCAAAGTGCTGCGCGCATTAGACGAAAATCCTGAAACCAAAAAGAAAGGCAATATCAATATGACCAGTTACAACGGCATAGTGCTGTTAACAGGTCAGGTACCAAACGAAAGAGTGCGGGAAGTAGCTGGCGAAGTGTCCAGAGTCGAAGGTGTCAAAGATGTGCATAACCAATTGCGTGTAGGTAGTGAGATCAGCTTTGGCACAGCAAGTAAAGACAGCTGGATCACCACCCGGATTAAAAGCAAATTTTTGGCCGACAAAAATGTCAGTGGTTTAAATGTCAAAGTAGTGACAGAAAACGGCGAAGTATTTTTAATGGGTTTGGTCAGTCAGCAAGAAGCAGACAGAGCAGTAGCTCTGGCCCGCAATGTTGATGGTGTTGCCCGTGTTATCAAAGCCTTCGAGTATAAGGATTAGTCACGAACTTATTAGGGTCAGTGGAAAATTAAACTGAATTTAAATTTACTCTGACCCGAATTTTTCAGCATTCCTGCAGCGCTTTTAGCACCTTAGAATGAAACTCTCGGTGTTTCATAATCAACAGCACTATGACTGAACTGGCCATAAATAACCTCGGATCAAGAAACCAGGACAATGTAGCCAACGAAAAATAAATTGATCGTAAACCATAATTAAAAGAGTGGCCCGCCTGATCGATCACTTTGGCTGTTCTGTTGGCATACAGCGCCTGCTCATCTGAAGTCATTTCACGGCCATCAGGCGCAGCACCAATCAATACCCCACCAAAGCCATACTGACGTAGTGACCAGGTAAACTGGAAAAAGGCGAATACATAAATTACAGCAAGAAACAGAATTTTCACCTGTACTGTTTCTTTGTTTTTTGGCGCCCAGGGCGTCAGATAACTTAAAACCTCACTGATACTGCCACTGGACGCCAATGCAGTTAATAAACCAGCCAGTATCAGCAAAGTACTGGAGGCAAAAAACGATACGTTACGTTCCAGGGTAGAGATGAGGGCGACATCTGCCATTTTATTATCGCGGGTCAGCATTTGTTTCATCCAGTCGTTACGTTTGCGACGCAGTTCAAAGGACAAACAACTGACAGTTCTGGCTTTACGTTTAGCCACTATGGTGTAACCAATCCAGAGTGATAAAAACCAGGAGACAGCGATCAAATCAAGTAAAGTCAGCATAACAGGCCTTATTCAAGAGACAATTCTGTTGCCAGAGGCAAGGTAAAATAAAAACAGGCACCACCTGAAGCAGAGCGTTGATAACCTATGTCGCCACCCATGGCTTTGACCAGATCTTTGCAGATCGCCAGCCCTAAACCTGTGCCCGCGATTTGCCGACGATCGGACGAATCTGCCTGAGAAAATTTTTCAAATAAGCGAGATTCAAAATCTGCGGCAACCCCATCGCCCTGATCGGTCACGGCAACACGCACTGTCTTGGCTGATAATACCACGCTGATCAGTACCTTAGCAGCCTGAGGAGAGTGTCGTATCGCATTGGCCAACAAATTAGCCATCACTTGTTGAAAGCGTACGTCATCCACTTCAACCCACAAATAATCCTGCTCATTGCACTGCAGTTCAAGCGTCACCTGACGTTGCAACGCCAGCGGCTGATTCAGCTCGATAGCCTGATGTAAAAGCTCAGCCAAAGGCCAGAGTCTGAACCTAAACTGCATTTTATTCACCGCTAGTTTCTCTATATCTAGCAAGTCATTAATTAATTTACCTAAACGCTGACTGTTTTGTTGGGCTAGCGCTAACATGTGTTGCTGTTTGTCGTTCAACGGTCCTAAAGCACCACCTACAGCTAAACCTAAAGCGCCGCTAATAGCGGTCAACGGAGTGCGTAGCTCATGACTGACAGTGGAAACAAAATCATTTTTCAGTTGCTCTATTTTTTTTCGCTCGGAAATATCACGGATCAACCAGACATAACGGGCTTTGCCCTGATGTTCAGTCCTGTTGCGGGATAAATCGATCGCAAAAATTTCACCACTGTGACGCAGTCCTGACAACTCCACCGCCGCCCCTTCACCAGGTGCCAAAGTGGCCAGTAACTCCGCTTGCCCTGGCGCCAGCAGCTTAGAAAAAGGCTGACCAGCCAGTTGGATAGGAAAATAACCAAAAACAGTACTGACAGCGCTATTCACCCTGTCTATAGTGCCATTCAGATCTGTGGTCACTATCACGTCCAGTACGCTATTCATAATACGTCGTGAGTAGATTTCGTTGTCCTGTAAAGCGTCGGCAAAAAGTGCACTGCGACGATACGAATACAGCAACCAGGCCAACATCAGACAAAACACAATAGACAACGAAGCGCCCAACAAACGCCATTGCCATAAGCTCCAGCCTGCAGCCTCATCCATAAAACGCACTGCAATCTGCCACTGTGCCCCTTTGATATTTAAATCAAGGATCAGAGCATCCTCACTGAATAAATGCGAATAGCCAAACAATACCCTGGACGCAGCATCTTTTTCACGGATCCCTACCTGCACCTGATAACTGTTAGCCTGCTGCAGCAACATCTGATTAAAAGTGGTTAAATCCAGCACTGTGCTGATGATGCCCCAATAGCTGCCATCATTCAAAAACAAAGGCATACGATAGACATAACCTTCCCCTCCCTGGATCAGTGCTATAGGCCCTGTTAACTTTGCTTCTTTCTCCTCAATCAGTTGTTTGATGGCAGGCCACTGTTGCGATAAATTTTGATAATTTAAGCCTAAGACCCTTTCGTTGCCCTGCAATGGATAAACCAGTGTCAGCACATTGTCCGGAGCCAGGCCTATATTGCGGATATGCTTGCCTTGCTCCAGTAAGTTCTTTAGCAAAAACAGCGTTTCTTTTTCTGACAGCTTGCCATCGCTGGCGCGCAGATACGCAGCCAGTCCGAGACTCATATACAACGAAGTATTTAATTCGGCTTCAACAAAAGATCGCAGTTGTCCTGATATGCCTATTAATTGCTGTAAAGCCTGATTTTGCCGTTGTTCCACTAACTGGCGGGACTGGTACTCAGTGACGATACAAGCGCAGAGCAGACAAAATAGCGGTACCAGCCACTGCCAGGGCAACAGCCAATGAGATTGTTGTTTTGGTACATTGCTCTGTTCCATGGTTTGTAACCTGTTGAACATCTTTTATTATCGCCAAAGACTATAACCTAAACCCATCAGATATCTCTATGCCCCAGTGGTTGAATAAAAGTTGTGCTGAGTATAGAGGCAAGGCGTGCTAAACTGCAGCGCCCTGACGGCATGACACTGCATCAGTAGAGGAGAAGCGCTGTGATTGAATTAATTCTGCAAACCCCGGACGACTGGCATTTACATTTTCGCGATGGTGATATGCTCAAAGAAACAGTGGCAGCCACTGCCCGTTGTTTTAAGCGCGCTATCGTCATGCCCAATCTGGTTCCGCCTGTAACCAACGCCGCAGAAGCCTTAGCTTATAAAGAACGTATTCTGGCCGCCCGACCTGCAAGCAGCAGTTTTGAACCTCTGATGGTGCTGTATCTAACGGATAAAACCACAGCGGACGATATTAAAGCTGCCAAGGCCGCTGGTGTAGTAGCGGCTAAATTATATCCGGCAGGCGCGACCACTAACTCTCATTCCGGCGTCAGCAGCTTAAGTAAACTTTATCCTGTACTGGAAGTGATGGCCGAACAGCAGATGCTGTTGTTGGTGCACGGTGAAGTCACCGACAGCCATATCGATATTTTT
>NZ_JAIWOI010000104.1 GCF_020217005.1 Rheinheimera sp.
GACCGCGAAAAAGTCTTTATCGATCAGCATTTAACTCAGTTGATAAACACCATTCAAGGCCTGAAAGTGGTGTTTGAACATATCACCACAGCGGACGCTGTTGAATTTGTTAAAGCTGCGCCAGACCGCGTTGCTGCCACCATTACACCTCAGCACTTACTGTTGAACCGTAACGATATGTTGGTCGGCGGTGTACGCCCTCATAACTACTGCCTGCCAGTATTAAAACGCCGTACGCATCAGGAAGCTTTACGTGCTGTGGTTGCCACTGGCAATAAAAAATTCTTCCTTGGCACAGATTCAGCACCACACGCTAAACACCGTAAAGAGGCAGCTTGTGGTTGTGCCGGTTGTTACAGCGCCTGGAGTGCAATTGAACTCTATGCACAGGTGTTTGAAGACTTAGGTTGTCTGGACAAGTTAGAAGGTTTCGCCAGCCACTATGGCCCGGATTTCTACAACCTGCCACGCAATAGCAGCACCATTACTTTAGTAAAAGAAACCTGGACTGTGCCTGCTGAAATCACCCTGCCGGATGGCAGCCCGATTGTGCCATTCTTCGCTGAACAGCAATTAGGCTGGAAGCTGAAACAAGGCCTCTGATCCTGAAATAAGGGGTCTGAATTGTCAGGCCCCTGTGACTTTTCCTCAGCTGCATTTTCCGCTCCATGCACTCTGATAGACATAACAACTCCTCTTCCCCCTTCTGCCTAGCCAGACGAATTCAGCTCGTACAACACAATAGCCGCTAAGTTTTTCACACCAGCTTTATGTAAATATATGTAAAGATGAAAACCATTCGTATTATAATGCGCAAAAAATTCAGGCACTTTTGTTGTATGAGGTTCTTATGAAACACCAGACATTACGTCACGCAATCCGACTGGCAGTCACAGGTATGCCTATATTGGCCTTTAGTGTGTTGGCCGATGATCAGAACGTTGAACGCATTCAAGTGGTAGGTCAGGCTCAATCTTACACTGTGGATCAAAGTAGCACCGCGACTAAAACCCCTACAGCCCTGAAAGATATTCCTCAGGCAATCAGCGTCATTACCGAAGAGTTGATCGACGACCAGGCTATGCAAAATATGTCTGACGTAGTGCGGTATGTGCCGGGTGTCCAAATGCAACAGGGCGAAGGCCACAGAGACGCACCAGTGTTGCGCGGTAATACTTCTACTGCTGATTTCTTTCTGAATGGTGTACGTGATGACGTGCAGTACTTCCGCGACTTGTACAACGTGAAGCGGGTTGAAGTACTCAAAGGCCCCAGTGGTATGATCTTTGGCCGTGGCGGTGCAGGCGGTCTGATTAACAGAGTGACTAAACAAGCCAATTGGACAGACGGTCGCGCCCTTGACCTGGCCTTTGGCAGCTGGCAACAACAAAGAGCCAGTGTCGATTTAAACCACGCAGTGAACGAATCGGTAGCAGCACGGCTGACAGCCTTGTATGAAGACTCGGAAGGCTTTCGCGATTATATGGAGTTAAAGCGCCAGGCTATCAACCCTACCCTGACCTTTAAAGCTTCAGACGCAACCACAGTAGCACTGAGTTATGAGCATTTTAAAGACGATCGCACCACGGATCGTGGCGTTCCATCGCTCAATGGCCGACCGGTTGCCGTCCCACGTGAACAGTTTTTCGGTAAACCAGAAGACAGCAATTCTGATGCCGTTGTCGATGCCTTTGGCGCTACCGTTAGCCACGATTTTGGCAATAATATCACCCTGACCAACACCACCCGTTATGCCGATTATGACAAGTTTTACGGCAACGTCTTTCCGGGCGCAGTGAACGCTCAGACCCAAAGAGTCAGCCTGGCAGCCTATACCAGCGAGACCTTAAGGACCAACCTGATGAACCAGACCGATTTGGTGCTCCAGGCGGACCTGGCAGGTATGCGTCACACTATGCTGACAGGGGTTGAACTGAACCGACAGAAAACCGACAACCAGCGTCTGACCGGCTACTTCACTGATATTAGTGCCACAGCCACCTCAGACACTGTACCGCTGGCCAACACTATTTATGCTGGTAGCCTGGAGTTTCGTCCAAGCGCAACAGATGCCAACAACCACAGTGTGGCCAAAACAGCGGCATTCTACCTGCAGGATCAGATTGAACTGGATCAGAACTGGCAGGCAATAGTTGGACTGCGCTATGACCGCTTTGACGCCGAGCTACTGAACAACAGAACCGCTGAGGTGCTGGATACCACAGACAACCTGCTGTCGCCGCGGGCAGGCTTGATTTATCAGCCTAGCCAGGACCTGTCATTTTATGCCAGCTATAGCCTGTCGTATGTGCCGCGTGCGGGTGAGCAACTGGCCTCATTAACTGTCAGCAACAAAGCGCTGGATCCAGAAGAGTTCACTAATAAAGAAATTGGTATGAAATGGGACTTAGGTTCGGGCCTGAATTTCACTACAGCACTGTATCAGTTGGACAGAACCAATGTAGCAGTGACAGATCCAGCCGACCCGACCCGCACTATTCTGGTGGATGGTCAGCAAGTGCGTGGTCTGGAGCTGGAAATGGCAGGGCAGCTGACGCAACACTGGCAATTGGTGGCGGGATTTGCTTATCAGGACAGTGAAATTCAGACGCCAACTGCACAAAATGGTAACCATCTGGCTCAGGTTCCTAAGCAAAGCTTTTCCTTGTGGAACCGTTACCAATTGAACGATGTGGTTGCTGCAGGACTGGGCTGGGTGGCGCAAAGCAGCGGATTTGCCACTACGGACAATAGCGTCACACTGCCAGGCTTTGGCCGGCTGGATGCGGCAGTGTTCTATACACTGAGCCCGCAACTGCGGGTACAAATGAACCTGGAAAACCTGCTGGATAAAACCTACTACGCTTCAGCTCATAACAACAATAACATCACTCCAGGTACGCCAAGAGCCTACCGTGTCGGCCTGAGCTATAAGTTCTAACCTGACTCAGGCACACTGATAACAGCCCGGCTGACGGGGGCAGCTGCTGCCTCTGGCACAAATCAGCTGGGCTGGCTTTTCCATACTGCGTTGTACCCACTGAATATTCAGCACGTTAGCTACTGTATTTAAAGTGCTGCGAATAGCTTTTGGTACCATAGCCCCACCTTGAGCCCTGACACAAAGTTGCTTCAGCTCTTGCGCCATAGTATCGACGTCTATGCCCTGAGCCTCGATCGCAGGATTTAAATCTATTCCGGCACAAAGCACATGAGCATTGCCCGCTAAATCAGAGACTTTAGTCGATTCACAACAATAAATCCGAGGCTGGCCGTGTACATCAAGAATAGACAGCTGCGCTGAATGCGCTGAGTCCGCAGCCTCAAACATCCTAAAAACGGCCCAGTGCTGACAAGGGTCTTCTACCTGGCGCATATTGCCCCAGGGCAAAGGTATACCGTTGCCCCGGTACACAGCCTTTAATTTACCCGGGGTGTAGGCATCAAAATAATGCCAGTGGCTGTATGGCGACACTGCCGTCATACGGCGCATAGCAACAGAGGCCGATACACCAGCTAAGTGATGTGAACTGATTTCATAACCTTGTTTGTCTAATAGCTGACGAAACGGCATTTTAGGGCACAACAAAGCACCGGCAAAAAAGCTCGATTCAAAGTCACGCCAGGCATGCAAAATATCTTGCGGTGCCACAGCACTGTCGTCCGTCGGCACTGATTCAAAAGCCCCGCCCACCATCATGCCGCTTTTGACACCATCTTTGTTATGCAGCACTGCATGGCCTATATGCACGGCCAGTTCGTATTTCAGCCGGGTGGGCCACTGCTGCAGTAGCTTATTTAAATGCAAAGTTGCAGGCGGTAAAAAATACGACGTAGGTACGTTTTTTGATAAGACGCCAAGCTCGTCCAGCACCTCTTTTGGCGTTTGCTCAAACCAGCGCACCTGCAAACCCAATTGCTGCACTATCTGCATTAGATCTTCCACCGATAAAGGCATCCGCTTCTGGCCCACTTCTTCAGCAGCACGCTCCAGCTCAGGGAAGTGATTTTGATGATGCTCCTGGTGCGCGCGGATCAGTAGCTGAGCAAACTGACGGCCGCTGATCCCGGTTTGGGACAGCATTTCCGGTATAGCAATTTGTAGAATATCGTTAGAAAACAAAAAGCCCGGCTCCAGCGCCATACCAGATACACCACCACGACTGCCTTTTTGCGGTGTGATATCCAGTTGCTGCTCTTCACCATCAAGAAACCATTCCACTTCTTTTTGAAAAACTTCTGCGATCACCTGCAGCATGTCCAGGCTCGGCACCCGTTTGCCACGCTCTATCATCGATAAATAGGACACTGAAGGCGCGTACTCAGAGTTCACTCTGATGCAACGGGTCGACAAGTCTTCCATAGTTAAGTTATTACGCTTCCTCAGGTTTCTGATCTTAGTACCAAGGAAATGCGACTTTCTGAGTAAACTTTTATTGGCTGTCATTTTGTAAAATTCACACTGTGAAGTTTTTATTGTGAAATTATTCAGAAAACTAACATAGACTAAATATCGAACAACAGCAATGTTGCTCTACTGGCCCTACAGCCTTAAGACCTAATTAAAAACAACAGACAACAGGACAGAAATCATGAACATGACAGCCACCCAAAACTCACACCAGGACCATGATATCCGGGAAGAGATCAGCTACATAGCAGGGCTGAACCAGAGTCATGTCCGTCAAATCATGGATTACTCCAAAGCGTTTTTGGATAAAGTTTTCCCACTGGACAGAGGTTCACACAAAGATGTCTGTAGTTATGTAGTGTATTACCAACATGTATTGGCATTTTTTGCCGACGGCAGCAATAGCGGCTTAAAAACTCCGGCACAGTTTGTCGCTTTTGGCGGTCACCCGGAACAGCCTCAGTCCCTGCTGTTAAAGGACGGCGAACGCCATGTTGAGTTACTGTTTTGTCAAAAAGGAGCTCATGGTTCTTTGGATAAAGCTGGTATTGAAGATATCCAATTGCAACTGACTGGCGAACAAAGCGGTTGGTTCAGTATGATCCGGGGCAACGCCCAACCACAACCTTGTATTGCCAATGCACAAAATAGTCCATGCTTTCGTGCAAAAGAAGGTGGCGATTACAGAGTAAATTAGTTATAACTAACGCAGTTGATTTTTTATACTCTTGGCGACTTGCCTTTAGAGTACGAAATTTGCCAAAGCTGATAAAAATCAGCGGCAAAAAGAATAAAAACAACAGGGGACGATAGACGTTCGACAGGGGAGAAAAAGGCCAGCAATCGCTGGCCTTTTTTATGTCCATGGAGGGACGGTATGTCGCAACTGTCGGGAACGTTGTTGCGACCATGTCCATGGAGGGACGGTATGTCGAAAATGTCGGGGTGATAACGGTCTTTCGAAATACCAAGAGTTTGGCATTTCGCCGGTATCACGCCTTCGCCTCCGGCTAAGGCCGGAAGCTTGTTGCGACCATGTCCATTGAGTGACTTACACCGATCAGAACTGGTAGGTCATACTTAAAGTCACAGAACGCGGCAGAATATAACGGCCGTTTGGTGAGGTTGGGTTACGTGGATCCCCCTCAGTTAAACCTTGTTTGTCCGTCAGGTTATCCACTGACAACTGGGTTTTTAACTGCTCTGTCAGCTCTAACTGCAAACCCGCATCAATTTTGGTGTAACCCGCTAAAGTCACGGTATTTTCATTGTCCGCATAACGATCAGACACCGAAGCTATAGTGCCGTAGACTGAAGCAAAGGTACCTTCAAAAGCCTCAAAACCATAACTAGGGGTCAAACGCACCTGCCATTTAGGCTGACGTTGCGCTCTGTTACCTTCGTTGGTTGGACTTTCAGTGATTTCAGTTTTTTGCAGTGTCGAATTCAGATTCAGGGAAAATCCCACACTGGTGAAGTAGTTAAAATCAAGCTCTACACCATAAGCTCTGTTGGTCAGCACTTCAGCAGGGTCGCCAGGGCGGCGGACAAATGTATCGCCTTCCACTTCGTTATAAAATGAAGTGGCGTAGAAACTGTAGTTTTGTTCGGCCCATTTATAACCCAATTCAAACTGAGTCACTTCTTTAATCAGCTTTTCGCCACTGGTAAAGGCGCCGTAGTTATCACGGAAGTCGTCAAAAAATGGCATTTTATTGCCTTTATTGACCCGGGCAAAAACCCCCATATTTTTTTGCCACATCCAGTTCACACCTGCAGTCCAGGCGATTTTACTTTCGTCGTAACTGACAGCTTTGCTGACCTGGCCTGTTAAACCTTCATCTACTGTGTAATCAATAGTGTGATTTTCATTACGCAGACCAAAGTCCGCGGTCCACTGTTCATTTAATGCCACTTCAACAGCAGCATATAAAGCGCGAGTGGTGCCATCACCAGTGGCATCTATGTCATAGTTCCAGCTACAACTGTCCTGATTGTCGTTACAATCAATGCCAGTTAATGCTTCCCCTCCGGACTGCACCACATGCCAGGCCTGATTACCTATAGACCACCAGTCTTTCACTGAAAAAGCAGTGCTGTAAACACCTAAAGTGTACTTGGCACTGTCTGCAGTTTTGGTGACAGCTAAGTCGTTAGTGAAGGAATCCAGCTCTTTTTCAACCACCCAGCGGCCAATTTGCTGCACCATAGTGTCGCCATCGTACAAAGTGCCAGTGGTCGCGCCAGTCGCGTTTAAACCATTATCAGCGACAGTACGCAGAGCCACAGCACCAGCCTCAGGCACTAAACCTAAAGTATTGGCATCGCCCTGGGTATAGTTAAAGCGATACAACAGTTTCCAATCGTTATTTAAATCCAGATCCACTGTACCGCCCGAGACTGAACCAACCCAACCACGGCCATCACCAAAATCAACACTGCGGCTCTCGCCATTCGGACCAAACTGAATAGTACCTTGTCTGTTATTAGGGCCAATCTGGGTATAGGTATTGTCCACGCCAGCTACATTCAGTGGAGTCGGCAGGTACCATACGCCATGATCATCAGTCTGGCGGGTATAGAAGTTGATACTGCCGTTATCTAACTCTTTGGTGATGTTTAGCGTAAACTGGTGGCCTTCTTCTGAGTTAAAACCCGCATCACGCACACCTTGTGAGCTACTGATATAACCGCCCATCATAAAATACAAATCGTCAGCCAATTCACCGCTGACCACCGCATCCATGCGCTGCAGGCCATAATCAGAAGTGGACAATTTAACTAAACCTTCAGTCTCTTCTGAGCCTTCTTTTAAAATAAAGTTAGTGGTTAAACCTGGCTGACCATTAGAAATTACAGGTGTTGAA
Organism: Rheinheimera sp.; assembly: GCF_020217005.1. Taxonomy (GTDB): domain Bacteria; phylum Pseudomonadota; class Gammaproteobacteria; order Enterobacterales; family Alteromonadaceae; genus Pararheinheimera. The sequence continues at coordinate 7,279 of NZ_JAIWOI010000104.1, forward strand.
CCACCCCGCAAAGCTTCCATAAAATCGACAGTTTCATCGAGGCGAAACATCGAGGAGTTTTCTAAAAAAGATAAAGTTGGTGGTGGAAAAATTGGCACGCCCTGCATTTGTACTGTCAAAAATGGTGCATCACCACCACTGGGGAACCCCCTAACAAAGACGTTAGCACCGGCTACACCGCCTGAACTTTCAGACCAGACACCTGGTACTAAGGTAAATAACTCGGCCGTGCTTTTTGGATTCATTTTTTCAATATTTTCTGCCGACACGTTGGTGATGGCATAACTGGCATCTACCCGTAAACCGGCAATACCACTGGCTTTACCTGTGATGACTATTTGTTCTATCTGGCTTTCTTCGGCTGGTTTTTTTGCTGCTGCAACTTTAGAACTTTCTTCGGTTTGCTGCTGCGCCTGAACCAGAGTGGCTGGCAGTAAAGCAATGAGCATGGCTGACGCCAGCTTAGTGAGCTGTAAATTCATCTGATCTCTCCCCGTTGTCTTCAATTATGCAGCTATGAAGCTATTTATTTATTGCTGCTTAAATAAACATAATTCATCTTGCAATCGATTGCAATAACGAAACAGGAACTTTTGCAATCGTTTGCACAATCATTTTGTGTTAGGGTTTTAGCTTGTAAGTTCCCCTAAGTAATTGGAGTTGCAGCAAGGCGGCAAGCGAGCGAGACCCCGGGAGCATAGTTGTCCTATGTGCCATTGGATTGAAGCGAGGATGCGCGGGTCATGTCAGGTCAGTATCTTAGAAACGACTGGGGCGAGTAGCGCCGCCAACACAGCTGCGGCTTCAAGTACGACGGGGGCTCGATTTGGCATCATCCTTTTGTCATAATCAAATGAGTTGGCAGAGGTAACTGCAGTTTATTATGGAAAATTCGTTGTGAATTCAGGTAAAAAAATGATGACACTGGCCGATATAGCGGCTTTGGCTGAAGTGTCCGAATCTACTGCATCCAGAGCACTACGCGACAACCCGGTCGTGAATATAGAAACTCGCCTGAAAGTACAGCAGATAGCCCAGCAGTACCAATTTAACGTCAACCCTACAGCCCGCAGTTTACGTACACAAAAAAGCTACACCATAGCTGTGATCATTTTGTTTGATGCCAAAAGCCAACAGGCTATTTCCGACCCTTTTTTACTGGAAATTTTAGGTGTGATTGCCGATGAACTGACACACAAAGGTTATGACATGCTGCTGAGCACCAGCAAAACTAAAGACAAAGACTGGAAAACTTATTACATAGACGCCAAAAGAGCCGATGGTTTAATCATCATAGGTCAGGGCGAACACGATCAGCGTATTGAACAACTGTCGCACAGCAAAGTGCCTTTTGTCGTCTGGGGTGCCAGTTCTGGCCATGATAGTTTTACAGTAGTAGGCAGCCAAAATCGCAGCGGCGCTGAAGCTGCGGTCAGTCATTTAGTGGCCCAAGGTTGTAAACATATCGCCTTTTTGGGCGATTACCGCCATAACGAAATTGAACAACGTTATCTGGGGTATCAGGATGCGTTGCAAAAAGCCGGTCTGGCTTTAGATTCGGCCTACGAACTCATCACCGACTTTACGGCTCAGGACGGGTATGTCAAAACCCAGCAACAGTTATTCCCGTTGCTGCCCAAGCTGGATGGTATTTTTGCCGCCAGCGATGCCATAGCTTTAGGTGCGATGAAAGCCCTGCAGGAACATGGCGTACAAGTACCACAACAACTAGCTATTGCAGGTTTTGATGATATTGCGATGTCGGCTTATTGCTCGCCAGCCCTGACCACAGTAAAACAAGACACCATCAATGGCGGTAAATTGCTGGTGTCTAAATTACTGCAGCAAATGGACGGAAAACCGGCAGAATCTGAACTCTTACCTGTGCGGTTATTAACCCGCCAAAGTTCAGCGCGGCATTAAGCTCACAAGGTTAACAGCTTGGTCAGCAATGGCTGGTCCAAAGCCGATACGGCTGGGATCACCAAATCAGCCTGAGTTAATGCATGCGGTTCACCAATTCCCAAAGCATACATGCCAGCAGCTTTGATTGCAGTCACTCCGGCTGGGGCATCTTCCACCCCAATACAACGCTCTGGCGCTACGCCCAAAGCCTGAGCGCAAGTGAGAAAGATTTCAGGGTCAGGTTTGCCGTTTTTAATCAGATTGGAGTCGGCGACATAATCAAACAAAGCCGGAATACACAACTTTTGCAGCACCAAAGCGGCATTTTTACTGGCTGAAGCCAAAGCAGTTTTTACTCCGGCTGCTTTTAAACTGCTAAACAGTGGCAAGACACCGGGAAATAAATCAGCGGGCGACATACGCTCTACCAGCTTCAAATACTCTGTATTTTTTTGCTCTGCCAGCTTCAGCTTTTCATCCACACTTAACTGCTTTTGCCCCAGCTGCAGAATAAGTTCCAGCGATCCCATCCGATCAACGCCCTTGAGCAGTTCATTGTCGGCGCGGCTAAATTCGATACCAAGCTGAGTTGCCAATTGCTTCCAGGCTAAAAAATGATATTCAGCTGTGTCGGTCAAAACACCATCCAAATCAAAAATAAAAGCCTGGATCATAATGTGGCTCCTGACAAAGCAGCTGAGGAGGCTTTTGATAAGGAAAACATCTGGCTTTGACCTGCTACTAAACTAAAGCGCTCAGTTTGATGCTGCAAAGTTAAATCGGCACCACTTAACAACTGATAACTCACTTGTTTTTG
>NZ_JAIWOI010000105.1 GCF_020217005.1 Rheinheimera sp.
ACTAACCTGCACTTGTAGCACCCGGCCTCTGTAGTTGAGTTTAAATTTCAGCTCCGGCCAGGCTGCCGGCAGTTTAGGTTCAAAATACAACCCTTGTGGACGACTGCGCATACCTGCAAAACCACAGACCACAGACAACCAGCTGCCGGCCATACAGGCAATATGCACACCGTATTCGGTGTTGTGATGGTAGTTATCTAAATCCATCCGCGCTGTGTTGGCAAAAAACTGATAAGCGCGTTCCGTCTGACCTGTTTCAGCAAAAGCTACCGAATGAATGCAGCTGCTTAAACTGGAATCATGAGTGGTTAACGGCTCGTAATAGGCCAGATTGCGCGCTTTTAAATCACGCGGGAATTGCTGGTCGAGCAAATACATCGCCAGCACTAAATCTGCTTGTTTTAACACCTGATGGCGGTAAATCACCAGCGGGTGGAAATGCAGCAACAGTGGGTATTTGTCGGCAGGAGTTGCAGCAAAATCCCATGGTTTTTTCGCGAGGAAACTGTCGTCCTGCGCACTGATCTGCAGCTTGTCGTCATAAGGCAAATACATCAGTTCTGCCGCTTGTTGCCAGCTTTGGATTTCTTCTGGCGTCACAGCCAGCCTCAAGCAAAAGCTCTGATAAAACTCAGGATTTTGTGTCGCAAGCTTTGCCAAGACTTCAGCGGTAAAACTTAAATGCAGCTGCGCCATGGCGTTGGTGTAGAAGTTGTTATTCACCAAAGCCGTATATTCATCAGGCCCTGTTACCAGATGAATTTCAAAACGACCACTGTGCTGGCTGAAAAAACCCAGTTGTAGCCATAAACGCGCTGTTTCCACCAGCATTTCAGCACCGGCCTGCTGCATAAAAGCCCAGTCATCTGTCGCCAGAACGTAGCTTCGAATGGCATAAGCTATGGCGGCGTTAATATGATACTGAGCTGTGCCTGCCGGAAAATAAGCCGAACATTCATCACCGCTGATAGTACGCCATGGATACAAAGCACCTTTGTCATGCGACATCTGCCGCGCTCTGTTTTTTGCTTGGTCCAGCTGACTAAAACGCTGCAATAACAACTGACGGGCAGTGTCGGGCTGGCAAAAACTTAAAGTCGGGATCACGTAAATTTCGGTGTCCCAGAAATAATGGCCATCGTAACCAGGTCCGGTCAGGCCCTTAGCGCCAATATTGCTAACGCCATTACGGCCAGCTGATTGCACCAGACTAAATAAGTTAAAACGTAACCCTTGCTGCAGCGCCGGGTCGTCGCTGATTTGGATATCCGACTGCAACCAGAAGTCGGCTAAATACTGCTGCTGTTCTGCCGCCAGCACCGCAAAGCCATCCGTAACGGCTTGGTGCAGTACGTTTTTCGCTGCAGGCAATGGAGTGTCGGCCTGTTTGGATGCCACCTGATAACTGATGTATTTACTAAAACGAACCGCCTGCCCCTGCTGTAACTGCAGCTCAAACAATTGGGTCAGTAAGTTAGGCTCAACCTGTTGATCCATAAAGCGAACATCATCAGCAAACTGATGCACAATAGCAGACACCAGTTGGAAATCAGCACCATGCACCTGATGCAGCAAATAACTGCAATCGGCTTTATCTTTAATGCCCTGCTGCGCCACAGGTTTTAAGCTGGTTTCCAGCGCCATTTCGCCAACACGAGGGTCGTCTGGTTTAAATACCGACTTGTACTGGCCATTCAGACAAGACTTTAATAACACAGCCCCGGAGAAATTTTGTGCTGTGATGGTCCATTCAATCGCCATCAGTTCAGGACGCTGAAAACTGACTAAACGGCGGCTTTGTAGCTTGAGCTGCTTGCCTGAAGGGCTGGTAAATAACTGCTCGCGGCTTAAGATGCCGGTGCGTAAATCGAGATATCGTTCCGCAGGCTGTTCTGCCGACACCGCCAGCCAGTGCCCGTCCAGCGCCAGTTGCAGGCTTTTACCATCAGGCACTTGCAACATTTTGTCGTTATTTTTGGCAAAACCGTACGCGGACTCACCATATTGAATAGGTTCAGAGCTATAAACACCGTTGAGGTAAGTACCTTCGCAGCTGGCGCCTGCACTACAACCTTCTTCGTAGGTACCACGACTACCAATAAAACCATTTGCCAGACTGAATAAGGTTTCTTTTAACATCAACTGATCGGGGTCAAACTGCTGATCCACAAGCTGCCACTCATCAATTTCAAGGGCATGGTTTATGGTCTGGCTGGCTACTGCGGATAAAGTCACGGTGTTACCTATATCTGATATCCCCTTCGTACTTGAAGCTGCAGCTGTGTTGACTGCGCTCCTCGCCCCAATCACATAGGACCACTATGTTCATGGGGACTCGGTCGCTTGCGGCCTTGCTGCAACACCAATTACTTTGGGGATGAATTGCTCGTTATTTTTAATAATACAAGCATTGCAATCGATTGCAATAGCTGTATGATGATTTTCAGACAGGGTAAAAAACCAACAAAAAAATTAGAAACAGGTGCATCTATGCATACCATCCGCATCAAAGCAGCTTTGCTGTTGATCTATTTTATTTTCGCCATGCTGCTCAACAGCGTTGGCATAGTGATACTGCAAGTGATCCAGAATTTTCAGGTCAGTAAAGAAGCCGCCAGTGTGCTGGAAGGTTTTAAAGACCTGCCCATTGCCATAGTGTCTTTTCTGGTGGCTTCTGCCCTACCCAAACTGGGTTACAAAAAAGCGCTGCAAATTGCCTTGTTGCTAATTGCAGGGGCTTCGGTACTGATGCCGTTATTCCCTTCTTTTGACACCAGTAAGTTATTGTTTTTCTGCGTAGGTGTGGCTTTTGCACTGACTAAAGTATCGGTCTATGCCACCTTAGGTTTAATCACCAAAAGCAAAGCTGAACATGCTTCTGTGCTGAATTTTATTGAAGGTTTTTTTATGCTGGGCGTACTGACCGCCTATTGGTTTTTTGCCGCCTTTATGACAGAAGGCTCAGGCAACGGCTGGCTGGATGTGTACTGGTATCTGGCAGGTTTAAGTCTGCTGGCTTTCGCGCTGGTCAGCTCCACCAACTTCCCGGCTTTACAGTTGGACCCACAAAGCACAAGTGTGAACGACTTTGTCGCCATGCTGAAACTCACCGCCAAGCCGCTGGTGTTTGTGTTTGTTGTTTCTGCCTTTTTGTATGTATTGATAGAACAAGGCATAGGCAGCTGGTTACCGACTTTTAATAACGAAGTGCTGCATTTACCCAGCCAGTTAAGCGTGCAAATCACCAGTATTTTTGCTGCATCCTTAGCTGCAGGGCGTTTATCTGCAGGCTTTATCTTACGTTTTATTCCATGGCACCTGCTCTGTAACATCTGCCTGCTGGCGATGGCGGCATTGGTGTTACTGACTTTGCCTTTAACCCATGAAATTCAACCCGATCCTGACGTGACTTTATGGACAGCGCCTTTGTCAGCTTATCTGCTGCCACTGATAGGTTTTTTTATGGCACCTATTTACCCCATGTTAAATTCGGCCATCTTAACCAGCCTGCCGCAGCAGCAACATGCGGCTATGACAGGCTTAATAGTAGTGTTTTCCGCTTTAGGTGGCACCACAGGTTCTATAGTCACAGGCCATAGTTTTGCCGCTTTAGGCGGACAAACCGCTTTTTATCTGACGCTGCTGCCCCTGACTTTATTGCTGCTGAGCAGCAACAGTTTTCATAAACTCAAAGCGGCAGCATAAAAAGCTATGATTCAGGCTGCCGCGCTATTGCAGTAGGCAGCCTTACTTGCTCTACTGACTATCAGTGCATCCATCAGGATTCAGAAGGAATTGTTATGTCGGATCAGGTTCAATCATTGTCTGCCAACTCTGCCTGGTTTTCTGAACTGAAACAGCATGCCGGTGAACATAAACTGGCTGCTGTAGGTTTAGTTTTGGCTTTGTTTGCTGTGCTGATTTTGCTGGCACAAAGCATAGTGCATTTATCCAACTCTCCTTCTTCTGAAAACTTAAAGCTGGCGTTAATAGGCGGCACAGCAGGTTTTGTTGCTACTACCTTAGGTGCTTTGCCAGCTCTTTTATTTCGCAGTTTGCCTCAGGCGATGGAAGACAGTTTATTAGGTATAGCTGCAGGTATGATGCTGGCCGCCAGTGCTTTTTCTTTATTGTTACCGGGCATAGAAGCAGGCACAGAGCTATTTCAAAGCGACACTATGGGGGCTTTGGTCGTCGTCTTTGGTATGGCACTTGGTGTGTTGTTGATGCTGGGTTTAGATGCCTTTACCCCACACGAACACGATAAAACCGGCCCTTGTGGCCCAGGTTATCAGGCCTGCGACCGCATCTGGTTATTTGTGTTTGCCATCGCCTTACACAACTTGCCTGAAGGTATGGCGGTGGGTGTTAGTTTTGCTAATGGGGATATGTCGGTCGGTTTGCCTCTGGCCACTGCCATAGCGCTGCAGGATATACCTGAGGGTTTAGCTGTGGCTTTATCCTTAAGAGCCGCTGGTTTTAAACCGGGTTTTGCTGTTTTTGTCGCAGCCGCCAGCGGTATTTTAGAACCTTTAGGCGCTTTAATAGGCGTAGGTTTATCCAGTGGTTTTGCCGCCGCTTATCCTATGGGATTAGGTTTAGCTGCAGGCGCTATGATTTTTGTGGTGTCCCACGAAGTGATACCCGAAACCCATCGCAATGGCCATCAAACCGCAGCAACTTTGGGCTTAATGGTTGGCTTTGCGGTGATGATGGTATTGGATACCACGCTCGGTTAAGACTTAGGCTTAACTCTTAACCTTCGTGCTGACATAGGCTCACCAGCTTAGCCTTCAGGCAAGCCTGCAGATCGGCAGGCTTGAGCCCTATCTCCAGCCCTCTTTTGCCAGCGCTGACATAGATAGTTTCAAAACCAGCAGCCGAGTCGTCGATAAAAGTCCGTAACAGCTTTTTTTGCCCAAGCGGACTAACACCACCCAGCACATAACCACTGCTGCGCTCCACATCCGCAGCGGCCGCCATAGCGGCCTTTTTTGCACCAGCAGCTTTCGCCAGCTGTTTCATATTCAGCAGCTGATCCACAGGCACTATGGCGGTGACCAGCTCTTTACCATCCAAAGCCGCTACTAAGGTTTTAAACACCTGTGGCGCAGCTAAACCCAGCTTGCTCGCAGCTTCCAGACCATAAGATTCAGCCGCTGGGTCGTGCTGGTATTCCAATACCTGATGCGGCACTTTGAGTTTTTTTAGCAGCAAAACAGCGGGAGTCATGGCCGCATCCTTAGCTTTTAGTCAGGCTGCTATTGTGGAAACAAAGGTGCTGAAAAATCAACACCTTTGCTTGGCTCGATCAATAAAGAATGGATCAATAAAGAATTAACTCAGAAAAACAAGCTGCTGCGCTCTACAGCAACACGGCCATCGGAAAATAACCAGCGGCCTTTCGCCATTACAGCTTTTAATTGCAGGGTATTTTTATCAATCAGTAACAAGTCAGCATCAGCGCCGACCTGCAACTGGCCTTTGTGTGGCAGCTTTAAAATACGAGCCGGGTTTGCAGTCACCACCCGCAGCGCATCCTGCACCGGTACACCTAAACGAATCGCATCCGTCATTTCTTCGTACAAGCTGGCGATACGGCCTTCACCTAAACCAACAAAATTATTCTGCGCATCGAACATAGGCAAAGAGGCATTAGCATCGGACGAAAAAGTCAGATGCTGTAAATTCACGCCTGCTTGCACCGCCTGCAACAAGGCATCAGCACATTTAATTTCACCCTGGGCTAAATCCTGAGCCGTAGTGCTGGTGGTTAAGTCGATATAACCGCCCTGAGACACATAATCAAAACCCATCTGCAGCAAAGCCTGATTACGATTCATATGAGTCGGATAAAACTGGGTAATAGGAATATCGGTGCTTGACGCCACTTGCAGCAATTGCGTGATGCCTTCAGGTGAAGGCCCAACATGCACACTGACAATACCAGCTTTGCCTGAGAGCATTCCGCCCACACGAGCCTGCGAGGCCAGACGCGCCAGCTCCTGCACTGTCGGCTGCGACGAGCGGTGATCGGCTATCGCCACTTCACCTACCCCAATAAACTTGTCGATCAGCACCAAATCCTGCAGTAAATCGTCCATCAGGGTATAAGCCGGCACCTGATAAGAGCCGGTGTGGCAATAACAGGTTAAACCTTCTTCATCCAGCGCATGGGCCTTCGCCAACAGATTGGTTAAAGTACGGGTGACAGCATCCGTGCCAAGTACACCCACTAAAGTGGTGACGCCAGCTTCAATCGCATCTGTCACTTTCAGCTCAGAGGTGCGGCTGCGAAATCCACCTTCGCCACCACCGCCAATAATATGCGCCAGCGAATCGACTAAACCCGGCACTACATAACAATCACTGGCATCCACTGTTTGTACTATGCTGCCTTCAAGCTCTGCCTGCTCACCTAAGGCAGCAATTTGTCGTCCTGCCACCAACAGGTTGGTTTGCCCCAAAGGTTCAGGCGAATAACAGATCCCATTTACTATTCTGGTGATCATAAAAAATCCTTGTTGCTCCGGCTGACAGCAGCCCTGATTGAGAAAATTCAATAACCTGACTTCAGTAGCCTATAGCCACAGCCACACACATAGTCAGCATGCTCATGCCGGTTAGTAATAACCACAGCGGCCACATAGCGCGCAGCCACTGGGTAAACTCAACACCAGCTATGGCCAGCGTGCCCATCAAAGCTGCCGAAGTGGGATAAAACAGATGCGCTAAACCATCACCTAATTGAAAAGCCAACACAGCGGTCTGACGGCTGATACCCACCAGATCGGACAAAGGTGCCATCAAAGGCATAGTTAAAGCGGCCTGACCTGAGCCTGAAGTAACGAAAAAATTAAAACCGCTCTGAAACACCAGCATGGCCTGAGCCGCAAATAGCTCTGAGTGGCCATTGATACTGCTGGCGGCAGAATGCAGCATGGTATTTAAAATGGTGGGCTGTTCAGGATTGGTGCCGCCCAGCAGCAAAATAATGCCTTGGGCTATGCCCACCACTAAAGCTGCAGGTAACAACTGAGAGGCGCCGGTTTTAAAGGCGTCGACATAGTCATTTAAACCCGCATTATTTAGTTTCAGCACTGTGCCTAAGGTCATAGCCACAATAGCCATCACAAAAAACTGTGTGGCAATTTCACGCAGAAAATAGCCCTGAGTTACCACACCCCAGACCACCCACACCATGCCAGCTACTAAGGTCAAAACGACCAGCGAATGGCCCCAGTGAAACTGGTGCTCAATCTGAAAATCAGTCTGAGTATCAGCTTTACGTCTGAGCCGTTCCGCCCGCCAGATAAACCAGGCGATATAACTCAGCGTAAAGGCCAGCCACATGGCAATCCGAAAACCCGAGCCGGACAAAGGCGGCAAACCGGCAATACTCTGAGCTATAGCCACAGAAAAGGGGTTCATCCAGGACGTGGCAAAACCTATCTGAGTGGCACCATAAGTCAGAAGCACAGCAGTAATAGCGTCGTAGCCCAGCATTCGTACCAAAGGCACCAACAAAATAGCAAAGGCCATCGCCTCTTCACCCATGCCAAAAATAGCGCCGCCTAAGGAAAAAAACAGCGCCATCACAGGCAATAACAAGCGGGCTTTGTGCTGCATTTTGCTGATCAACAGCTTCAGCAATTCATCCACAGCGCCAGTGCGCAGTAGCACACCAAAACTGCCGCCCACCAGCAGAATAAAAATAATCACGCCAATGGCTGAGCCATTTCTGGAGCCCGAGGTCATGCCGTCAAAAAATGCCGTCAAGACACCGGTTTTTTCACCGTCGGCAAATAAAGACACAGCCTGAGGCTCGCCGTTATGTGCAGTGCGGTAACTGTCGGCCAGCAACAATTGCCGCCCTGTGTTGGTATCCAAAGCTGTATCAAACTGACCTTGCGGCACTATCAAAGTCAGCAAGGCTGAGCAAAGTAATACCGCAAACACAATCAGCAAGGTATCTGGCATCCGCCAGCCTGTTGCTTTGATGCCGGATGGCAACTCACTCATAAGTCACCTGTAGACTCATAGGCAAGCTCAGGTAACGCCAGCGGCCATCTTCGCGCTGACAAGCCTGCACCTTGCCTGGTAAGGCTTGCCAGACCCGACCATCTACAGCAGAATAAGTATCAGGTGCTACTTTGTTGTTATCTACCAGATCAGGCGCAGTGCATTGCAGCTTGGCCTGCTGAATACCTTGCTGGAAAAAGGCGGTATCACCTGCGAGTAAACGACTGAACTTCATACCTGATGCAACCCAGCCTGTGGTTTTATCGCCTTGTTTTACAGCCTTTGCTTTCGCTTCGCTGGCATCTGCGATCCAGACACCACCCCGGCCTTCGACTTGTAATTGCGCTGTGTCCGGGTCAATAAAATTAGCCCGCAGCACTGTGGCTTCGTCCATACCAAAACCAAAATCTGTATTGGTATCGATCAATAAACGTAATAACCGGCCTTCGCGGTTGCGCTCACGAAAATGCGTGTCTGTCACCCCTAAAGTAAAAGACTGCAAGCCACCTGCAGCTCTATAGGTTAACCAGCTGCCATCCAAATCTGAGCTGCAGCTTTGATGGTATTGGCATAAAGGGGCATTAGGTTCGGTAGCATAAGCACCATACTGCAGTGCTTTTACCGTTTGACCACCACTGATCATCGGGATCTTTTTCTTTGCATAACCCGCCTGCACTGCAGTACCAGCGCTGGAGCCAGCCAGTGGTACTCCGGCATCAATACGCTGATGCAATAGCCTGGCAAGTTCAGTAAATTCGCCCGGCTTTTTCTGCAGACTACGCATGGTCAGCGACTGATCGCCACCGTTAATAAAAATAGCGTCAGCCTCCAACAGCAACTGCTTCATCAAATCAGGATTGCGGCACATCTGCTGCTGATAGGCTGCCAGCTCCGGGTAACGTTCAGATCGTTTATACTGACCATTCCAGCGGAATCGATCCTCGTCTAAAGTGTCACAGTTACCTGCCTGCACCAAAGCAGGTTCTATCGGCAACCAGACCGCATCAGCACCAGCTGCATTAAACAACTGCAGGTAATAATCCACCCAATCCATAGGGCTGTTGGAGGAAGCGCTGATCAGCACTAACTTAGGTTTTTGTGCTGTCACTTTGGCAACGGCTGCTGCACCAGAGGTTTTGGCACGCGCTAGTGCACGGTTTTTCGCTGACTGAATAAAATGCTGAAACATCTGCTGCACATAAAGTTCTGTGCCGTCAAAATAGACTTTAACCTGAGCTGTGCTGCCGTCTTTCAGTACAGGCCGCTGTTCAAATACATCATCCAGTAAATTCTGCTCGTCGTCAGATAACTCAAAGCGCTCAAATTCGCTATACCAGCTGTCTTCCGGCCAGTCTTTGTTTTGCATCTGCTCTAATTTAGTCAGTAGCAAGGGTTTGACCTGCTGCGCTCGAGCCGCTTTATCCGGCCATTTGGGCAAAGCTTTGAATTCAGCGATGCGTTTAGCATCAGGCTTGAATGTTTTTTCAGTCACGCCCTGATGCTGCTGAAAATAAGCGGCAGCTGCGGCTTGTTTATCTGGCGCACAACGTTTGAGTTCCACACTGGAACAAATAGGCTCGCCGCCGCCAAACAACCACAGTTCTTTACCTGCAGTCAGTTCCGCCGCCTGAACAGATGCACAGAAGCTCAAGGCCAATGGCAGTAGAGTGAGAGATTTCTTAGATGGATTTAGCATCAGATTTAATTCCGTTACGCCAGTTGCTTTTCGCCTGGCTATTTAATAACGCAACACTTCGTCCCCCCAATGCGCAGGGTCATTGGTGCGCCAGCTCGACGACAAGCCTTCGAGCCCCCGGCAACATAGATCACTATGTGCCCGGGGCAAGAAGGCGCAGTCAACAAAGCTGCGGCTTCAAGTACGAAGGGGATTTAGAAGGAATAACGGGCTGTTAACCTTACTGAACGTGGGCTCTGATAGTTTTGATCGTTCAGGAAGTTCGGGTTTTGGCCTTCATCT
>NZ_JAIWOI010000106.1 GCF_020217005.1 Rheinheimera sp.
GCAGTGGGTCGGGTTCTGCCAGATCCTGTCGGATGGCAATATATTCCTGCGTAGAGCGCTCATAAGCCCACACATAAAGGTCGCGCAACAATTCGACTCTGGTCAGCTCGTACAGGCCCAAAGTGGCGCGGCTATAGGCTTGTTCCGGAACATCCAGGAAGGTAAGTGGGCACAAGTTGGCCCGAAACAACGGCAGGTTGGCAGCAAGGCGCGAGGTGCGTTTATTGATATCTGCAAAAGGCTGCAAATAAGGCAGATGCACCAGCATAAAAAACGACTGCTCAAACGGATCCTGAATTTGATTCACCTTCTCAAGCAGCAAATCCAGCATAGCGTCAATCTGCTGCGGCACAGATAAAGGCCGGTACACACTTTTGCCTATATCCACTGCATGCTGGCGAATACGCCCCTCATCCGCAGGGTTAGGTAATAAGTTTTCCGCCAAAGCGCTATGCAAATTCATCAGAGTGTAGCGGTTGAACCCTGCTGTATCCGTATTTTCCACCAGCAGTTCAATGGCGGCTTTGTGGTTCAGGATCATCTGCGTTTCCAGTACGGCTTTGCCTTCAGCGGCTTTACCATGTTCAATCAGTTCCAGCGTATCGAGCCTCGAATAGGTATTGCCCTCTAACTGACTGGACGCCCAGGACAAATCAATCAACAATCGGCTCAGAATGGCACGGCTGTAGGTTCCAGCAGGTTGTGCCAGCTCCGTAGTTTTGCCCATTTTATGCAACTGCCAACGCAGCGACTCCGACAAATACCAGCTTTGATTCGGCTGGTAAGCCTCAAGAAAATCGCGCTGATACCCTACAGGTTTACGAGCTTCTACAGGCTGGTCGATATAGGCCAAAATATCCCTGCTATCGGCAGACAACGGAATAAAAGCCGGAAAACTGTCGGTTTGGCTGTGTTGGTCTGACTGGTTTGATACAGAAATGGGGTTTAGTGTGCCAATAAAATAACGTCTGGCCCGCCCCTCACCTACAGCTTTGATTTGTCCGGCATCAATCAGCTTGGCAATATGGCGCTGCAAAGTACGGCGGGCAATAGCCGGATAGCTGCTCTGCAGTTCAGCCAAACTAAGCCCTTCAGCGGCCTGACTAATAGTGTGAAACAACTCTTGAGTAGTGGCTGACATAACTAAATTGGCGCAGTTTAATACTGAATGGCGCAATTGTGGCGCAGTTTATAGAACTGCGCCAGTTTTTGTTGCTGAATATGGCGCAGTTTGAGCGAACTGCGCCATTTGGTGCTCATCAGAGGTCTTGAGAAAGCCATTCACTACCTAGGGGCAAAGGGTAAGACCTGTTACCTAAAGTAATAGGTACCTTTAAAGTGTGGGTAGCTCTTCTGCATTTTTACAATCCGCAACACTACTCTCTTTGTCTAGAATCTCCTTTACCCTCACCGCACTATTGTATGCAATTAGGTTGCTCACAAAAAACCACGCCAAAAAAGCAAACATAGCGATATTCGATAAGTAAGCCCCCATATTCTTGAATTCTGTTATTGGCGTTGTAATCAACTGATATATAAAAAATGCCGACAGCAGCATGACCATCAAAAAGCTGAACAATCCACACCAGTAAGCGATGTCTCTGGACCTGTGATTCTTTTTGGTCAGTTTTATACTAATCAAGTCCTTGTCGCTATCTCTGAACTCTTGTGACCTTTTGATCATGTCTAATGTAAGCTTACCTTCGGATTTACTCAGTAAATCCAGTATGGATTCTCGGTATTCGGGTGTTGTGGCAATTCCACTGACTAAACGAAAATGCTCGGCTTCAAGTTCCATTTGGTAGCATCTCTTTAGTGCTGGATTTTCCGCTGACGCCTCAATAGCCTGTTTAATCGCGGAAATACGACTGGTTCTAAATACAGTCCAGGATTTAAACATAGTCTCGAAGTTTTTTATGACATATATAAACGCCACAACGAGCAATGCTAATAAACCGAGCATCCCGTCCTGTCTCAAAAACTCCGCAATTTGTGTGGCTAACCCCATAACTGCTCCTCCTTTATCACTTCCGCATCAACCCTATTACGGAAACTAAAAAACTTCAATCCCTAACTTCTACCCAAACTTCCACTCCCCCACCTGCAATCTCTGCTTCACGCCAAACACCAAAAACTGCAGGGCTTCGAATACTTGTTCAAAGTCGTGGTTTTGGTTTTTGAGGCCGGGTAAGGACAAGTTAGCTTCGGTGAAAAACCGACGTTGTTCTGCCTCGGTGCTGTTGGCTTGTTGCCACCAGTTGTTAATACGGCCACGGCTATGTTGCAATAAATCGCGGCCCGGCAGGCGGTCGCTTTTGCTGCGGTTTTCTGTTGCAGTACAAGGCAATAAATTCCACTGGTCATTATTGGGCCAATACGAAAATGGCAGGCAGTGGTCTATATCGAATTGCTTCAGTGTGCTGCCACTCCATACCGACAGCACTTTTTCGCCTTGTTGTTGCAGCTTGGTTACTTTGTCGCGCACTGCTGCAGTTTCGCGTTTTTGTTCCAGCCATTGCAGGCTTAAATAGTAGGTTTCAAGCGGCAGCGCCCGTGCCTTGTTCAGCTGATATTTGGCCATTTCATCCACCCATTGCCGGGTTAATAAAGGCTCAATCCAGCAGCCGTAGTGGCGCAAACACTGCCAGAGTTTGTCCTGATGAATAATAAAATGGCCGAAGCTGGCGAGGAAATCCTTGTCGATGAGCACTGTCTCTGTAGCAGTGCGGCGTTTTTTCTCTATCGCAAACAGTGGGTTATCCGGTGTTTTTTGATAGATAAAAGTCACAGGGCCTTGCTGGATAGTATCGATACAATGGCTAAATAACTTTTGCAGCGCCATAGCATCAGGGCCTGCAAATAAAGCGCCTATGGCAAAATCATCTGCCGTCAGATGTGTTAATAAGTCCCAGCCATCGGCTTTTTGAAAACCTAAACGCTTTGAAGGATCAGAGTTTTGTTGCAGGTTATAACCGTCAAGTAAGCGCTTAAATTGTCGGATCCAATACAGCACCACCAAGCCGACAGGTAAGATAATTTGCTGACTGCTGCTATCCAGCACGGCTCCCGGATGTGCATCGGCAATACGCACCAAAGTTCTCAGCAGCGCCAGTTTGTAAGTAGAGGATTTGGACGAATTTAAAATGATATGCCGTACCTGACTTAAGCTACCGCTGCCATCGTCCGGCAAAGTGCACACCACGGTTTGCCACAACACGTTTTCGCGGCCCATGGCATCAGCACCTTGATGCTGAAGCGTCAGCTCCACCCCATGCTGTACGCACAGCTGTTCTATGCTGTGAATACTAACTGGATACGCAGTGCGGCCGTCGTTAAAATCGCCGTGGCGCAGGCTAATAACCAAACGGCCACCGGCTTTTAACAGGTTGGATAATTTACGAAAACTACGTTCTTGCTCGGCTGGGATCAGGTGCATCCAAACAGCGCTGACTAAAATCAGGTCAAACTTCAAACCCAGTTGCAGCACAGTTTTTAGCTCTGGTAGCCTGTCGTCCAGCCAATGTACTGGTTTATATTGAGCACCATCTAAAGTAGCGGTTTGTTGTTGGCCTAACTCACGTAAGGCTTTGGCAGGTTCCACCGCAAATACTTCACAGCCTTGTTGTGCCAGCCAGAGCGCATCGCGGCCACTGCCAGCGCCAATATCCAGCACTAAAGCATCGGCAGCAGGCCAGAAACTGCGCCAGCTTTGATGCACCACTTCAGGTTTTAACGCATTGTATTGGCTGGCAAAACCTTCGGCGACCTGATGATATATATCGATGTTACTGCTCATGCCTAAGCTACTATCCTTGTCTGTGGCTGACGCCAGAATAGGTCCACTATTACAAAGCTTTAGCGCAAAGCCAAGAGCTCCACCTTAATTCAGTTCACTTATGAGTTGCAGTAGGCCGGCCTCCTAAACAACAAACTCAGCATTACCTAACTCTGCAGCAGATTTTTCCTTCAAAGCCAGCAAAGCGCCGATTCAGTTCACCCGCACTTTCTGTTAAACTCCACCGCGCCTTTTTTCAGCCACAGAAGAAGTGAAGATGACTCTTGCAACTCAGGTCCTGGCGGTCAATGACGACTTGCCTATTCGTACAGATTTACCTGTTCATTCAGGTAAAGTTCGCAGTGTGTACTGGCTGACTGCCGCTGACAGCGAGCGGTTGATCCGGGAAAAAAATTACCCTGTAGCACCAGACACGCCGCTGGCCATTATGGTGATCAGCGACCGCATCTCGGCTTTTGACTGCATCTGGCATGGCGAAAATGGCTTAAACGGTGTGCCTGGCAAAGGCGCGGCATTAAACGCTATTTCCAATCACTGGTTTGCCTTGTTTAAACAACATGGCCTGGCCGACAGCCATATTCTGGACATTCCGCACCCGCTGGTGTGGATAGTGCAAAAAGCCCGTCCGCTGAAAATTGAAGCCATAGCCCGCCAGTACATTACCGGCTCTATGTGGCGTGCGTACAGCAAAGGCGAGCGTGAATTCTGTGGCATTACACTGCCGGAAGGCCTGCAAAAAGATCAAAAACTGCCGGAGATTTTAATTACTCCGTCGACTAAGGGCATTCTGACTGGCTTAGCCGGTGTGCCGGAAGCGGACGATGTCAACATTTCCCGCGCCGATATTGAACGCCATAGCGCTGCTTTTGGTTTTGAACAGTTATCTGACATCAGCCTGTACGAAACCCTGTTAAAACAAGGTTTTGGGGTAATAAGTAACGCTTTAGCTGCGCTGGATCAGATGTTTGTCGATACCAAGTTTGAATTTGGTTATGTCAACGACGCCAATGGCAACAGCAAACTGATTTATATGGACGAAGTGGGCACACCAGACAGCTCACGGATTTGGGACGGCGCCAGCTGGCGCAATGGCCAGATTGTCGAGCAATCAAAAGAAGGCTTCCGCCAGTGGCTACTGAGCAACTTCCCGGATCCGGATATTTTACTGAATAAAGACCGTATGCCAGAGCGCGCGGCTTTGGCCCGCGACAACGCTTTACCAACTGAAGTGATGATGGATATTTCCCGCACTTACCTTGGCATAGCGGAAAAAGTTACAGGCCGTAAAATTGAATTAGCCGCTAACCCTAAAGCCGAAATTATTGAGGTTTTGGGCCGCGACTATGGTTTGATAGCGGAATAAGCTTTAGGCTACGACCCAAGTCGATACGAAAAAATGCCAGTCTTTGAACTGGCATTTTTGTTTTAAGCCTTGGCTTATTCAGCGGCCTTCAGGCTAAATATTTGCTCTACCGGTACATCAAAAAACTGAGCCAGTTTTAGTGCTATCACCACTGAAGGTGTAAAACGACCAGTTTCTACAGTACTGATGGTTTTACGCGACACCCCTATGGCTTCGGCCAGCTCTGTTTGTGAGATCTGTCGTCCTGCTCTTAACAGCGCGATGCTGTTGCTTAATTCGTCCATTAATCTTCGGCCTCTTCACGCAGGTTTAGCAGTACTGTAAAAGCCCATACTATTCCAGCCACTAGCAAGACGACAGCGCTAAAGTTACTCAGACTAAAAAGCACCCGCACGCTCGCACCCAGCTGATTAAACAACACAGGGTCGCCCATAGTACAAGCCAGCAGTAACAGTACCAGCATAGCTAGACAGGCATAAGTACTAGCTTTACGGTTCAGATCTCGAGCAAACTCTTCACTATACAGGCCAAAAATCTCGCGCCAGCCGCCACTACCATAGCCTTCCTTACTCCACCGCACCACCACCACAATAAGGGCGATAGCACTGAGTGCAGCCAGCACATTGGGTACTGTAGAGCTTTGGTCTGGCAAAGTAGCCAGTATCTCTCTAACTAAACCACTGATAAATATCAGGCAACAAGCTAGCACGGTATAAGCTCCATACTTTAATGCTGAGATTTGTTGTTCAGGTTGCCATTGGGTCATAACGTGCTCCTTCATTGTTTAATGATACCTTTAGGTTTCATTATGAAACCTAAAGGTATCAATTTGCAACCCCTGGGTTACAATTATTTTGAGTTTATTTTGAACTGCTGTTTTGTGAACCTGTAGATAAGTGACTTGCCCCGACAATGCCAAAGCTGGCATGCTGTATTTTTTCGTTGCGACCCAAGAGAGAGAGAAAATGATCCGCCAAGCGACTACAGCAGACGCCGCCGCCATAGCCGCCATTTATAACCATTATGTGCTCAATACCAGCGTCACTTTTGAAGAAGAAGCTGTTGCTAGTTCCCAAATGGCGGAGCGCATTGCGCAGGTAAAAGCGGATGGCTTGCCCTGGTTAGTGCTGGAGCAAAACGGTGAACTGCTGGGTTATGCCTACGCGACTAAATGGCGGGTACGATCGGCCTATCGGTTTTCGGTGGAAAGCACTGTGTATGTCAAAGATGGGGTCACAGCCAAAGGCTTGGGCAGCCAGTTATATCAGCAACTGCTGGCTGACTTAAAAGCTCTGGGTTTGCATCTGGTGATAGGTGGCATCACTTTACCTAATGACAAAAGCGTCGCTCTGCATGAAAAGTTTGGCTTTGAGAAATGCGGCCATTTTCAACAAGTCGGCTATAAGTTTGAGCAGTGGCGTGATGTCGGTTACTGGCAGAAGTTGTTGTAACGCTGCGCTCATAACCACTGGATTAACAAACACTCTCCTCGTCGCTATACCCTCAATTTCAATTGAGAAATGTTAGCGAGTGTCTGCAAAAGTAAAGTTAAGTTTGGCTTCGAAACCTTCCGGGCACTGCGCCGTCCTACTGCTTGAAAATAGCGGCACAGGAGCACATAGCCATGAAAAATAACCGAACAAATGATCAGTCCAGAAGACACTTTATTAAACACCTGGGCTTAGGTTTGGCCAGCATTCCACTGATAGGCCTGGTCGGTTGTGGTGGTTCAGACAGCACAGCAACAAGCAGCAGCGGAACCGATTCTTCCAGTGGTAGTGGCAGTTCGTCAGGTGGAAGTTCGTCTGGCACCACCACATCCTGGGCCAGTGGTGGCACTTCGTCCATGACAGCGAACTTTCCGGATGACTCTCTGTTTGCCTTAAGTACCGCTTGCACTCTGGCGCTGACCAAAAACTTAACAGAAGGTCCTTGTTACTTCACGGCGGACACTCTGGATGATATTTCCGAAGCCCAGGGCGGATTGCCAATGCAACTCTGTTTACGAGTGACAGACACCAGTTGTAACCCTTTGTCTGGTCTTGAGGTTGAAGTATGGCACTGTGACGTAGAAGGTGTGTATTCAGGCGACACCAGCGGCAGCGCTGATGCGAATGGGTTTTCATCATCTTTTTGCACAGGTAATGACAGTGCGGCACTGCGCTCCAAATGGTTCAGAGGCACGCAAATTACCGACAGCAATGGCCGGGTTAACTTCAAATCCTGCTTCCCTGGCTGGTACTCCGGCCGCACTATTCATATTCACTTTAGAGTACGCAACAACAATAACGACGAAGTGGTTTCGCAGTTTTGTTTTCCTGACGCTTTTACCGCAGAAATTTGTACTACCCACAGCGAATACGCCAGCAGGGGTATTCAGGACACTACATTAAGTGCTGGCCGCGACACTGTGTTTGGCAGCAGTTATAACGAGTTTTTGTTTGATTACCAGCAAAACTCAGACGGTTCTTTGCTGGCTTATAAAACTATTCAAATTAGTTGAAATGAAGCCGTAACCTGAGTTGCGGCTCCGGCTTCAGTTTTTAAGTTATAACCTGAATCGGGTTACCAGTTCGTTTAAGTCTACCGCCAGACGGGATAACTCGTGAGCCGATGCACTGGTTTGATTGGCTCCTGCTGCGGATTGAGTGGCTAAATCGCTGATATTGACAATGTTACGGTCAATTTCACGCGCAACTTTTGCTTGCTCTTCAGCCGCACTGGCGATCACCAGATTACTGTCGTTAATACGATTGATCTGGTCAGTCACAGTGGCTAAAGCCTGACCTGCTGCTGTGGCCACTTTTAAGGCGTCTTCTGCCGTCAGGCTGCTGTGTTGCATAGACTCAACCGCTTTATTGGTCTCAGTGCGTATCTGCGTGATGATCTGTTCAATTTCGCCCGTAGATTGCTGAGTCCTGTGTGCCAAAGCCCGGACTTCATCCGCTACGACTGCAAAACCCCGGCCCGCCTCCCCTGCCCGTGCTGCTTCAATAGCCGCATTAAGCGCCAGCAAGTTTGTTTGCTCCGCGATAGCACGGATCACATCAAGCACAGTGCCTATTTGCTGCGACTGAGTCGCCAGATTCTGAATAAGCGCAGAAGTAGCCGCAACATCCTGGTTCATCCTGTGAATAGAACTGACGGTATTGTCAACTTGGGTACGTCCTTCAGCCGCAGCTTTAGTCGATTCAGCTGAAGCCTCAGAAGTTGAAGTCGCCGTATGGGCAACTTCATCTACTGCAGCACTCATTTCAGTAATAGCAGTAGCCGCCTGTTGAATTTCATCATTCTGACGCTGCAAGCCACGGGACGCATCTTCAGTCACAGAGTTCAGCTCTTCTGCTGCTGAAGCCAGTTGAGTGGATGAACTGGATATGTGACTTAACGCATCACGTAAATTCTGTTGCATCAGGGCTAAAGCGGCTAATAAGCGGCTGGCTTCATCCTGCCCCACTACAGTAATGCTTTTGGTTAAATCCCCCTGCGCCACTGTCTCTGCCAGTGAAACTGCCTCATTCATCGGAATAGTGATACTGGCAGTGAGCAGCAAGGCCACGACAATACTAATCAGCAAGGCGGTGAGTATGGCTGTCACTACCACCCATTTACTATTTTGATAGGTGTCAGCCGATTCCTTACTGATGCTGGCAGAAAAATCTTTACTCAACTTCACCAGATTGCGCACTTCCTGACTCATCATGCTGGCATTACGGCTTAAGTCTTCAAATAGTTTCAGGGCACTACCTTTGTCGCCAGCCAGCAGAAAATCCACAACTTGCTGTTGATGGCTTTCATAATCAGCTTTGATCTGCTGATACTTTGTATAACTTTGACGCTCAGCATCTGAGGAGATTAGTTTTTCGTAGTCGCTTTGATAGCGACTGACCAAATCTTTAACTTCAACCAAACGCGACAAGGTCTGAGTTTCGGCTTTGGCATTGTCCGACACCATTAATCTTAGAGTGTGAACTCGGGTTAATAATAGATTCGCATCCAACCCTGCTAACGATTCAAGACTGGGTAAGACGTCCCTGTCCACAGATTCCGCAACCTGCCGCATTGATCCCATACTGCTTAAAGCAAATGCACCTTGCAACAGCACCAAAAATGTAATGAGAGTAAAGCCCATTAATAAACGATTTCTAATCCCCACTTTTCTTATCAGCATACTTCCCTCTTTTTCATTTCTATGGATGGAACAAGACAGACCAGCACCGGCTGTGCAGGCTGATTTGGCATATAAAACAGCGCCACTACAAGGAATAAAGTCCTTGCAGATGTGTTAAACCTGAAGTTTTGCTCCGCCAGATGTAAATAAGAATCGGACTGACACAGCTAAATGAAAAAGTGGAAGAAAAAGACAACTTGCTCTTAATTCTTTAACGATTCAGATTTATTGCTATATTTCTTCACACTTAATTACGACACTAACACAACATATATTAAGTCATTGAATTAGATCAAGTTTTTAAAATTTGTTGCATGTATTTTCATTTTTTAGCAATTAAATGATAAATTTTGCGTGAAAATTAAGTTAATCTGAAAAACACTCTGAGAGATAATCATCCTGACTTTTAATCGTTTCAGAAAAATAATCTACGCTGATTTGCTGGCAAAAAAGTGAGTTGACGACTCTGAATACTTTGTTGACAGGCACTGTTGTGGATCAGGTCCGGACTTTCATACCGCAGTGAGCTGCATAGGTTGGAATTTTTAGTTCGGGCTGTTGTATGGTAGTACCCGATCATAGCTAAACAGGAAAAATCTATGAAAACCCTATTGCTCTCGTTTTGTTTCCTTAGCCTGCCATTATTTATTAGTGCCAACTTACATGCAGA